>CAZUJD010000001.1:0-51333 GCA_964620025.1 uncultured Ramlibacter sp.
CCGCACCTGCACCTGCACCTGCACCTGCACCTGCACCTGCACCTGCACCTGCACCAAACGACGGCAACAACCCAGTCCCACCCGGAGGCAACGCCGTTACACCAACACCTGCGTCAGTTGGCGGCACTGCACAGGAACCCACTGAGTTGGTGCGCTACCTGCCTGCCGGCAGCAGCTTTCTGGGCAGCTGGACTTTTGTGGGGCCCATGACATTGCAGTCCTTGCAGCTGCAAACGCCGGGGGCGCCTGCACAAAGTACCGAAGGCTGTATCGCCGGCAGTACCGACGGCTCACGCAACTGCAACTAAAGTTTCGCAGCCCGTCTGCGGGCACAGAGTTCGCTTCAGGACAGCGGGTAGCGGCGTTTTTGCGGATAAGCTAGAGGCATAAAAACAGTCGCTGGCGTGTACCCGGGGATGCTGTCCAAGCCCGCGACCTTTAGCCTGAAACATGAGTCTTTTCCTGCTCAAGCGCCTCATCACCTTGATCGTCACCCTGATCGGGGCCTCTGTGGTGGTGTTCATGGTGCTCGAAATCCTGCCCGGCAACGCCGCGCAGATCCTGATGGGCCCCGACGCCACCCCTGACGCGGTAGCGGCCCTGGCCACCAAACTGGGCCTGGACCAACCTGCGTCCCAGCGCTACTGGGAATGGGTCTCCGGCCTGCTCAGCGGTGACCTGGGTATCAGCTACGCGTACAGCACTCCTGTATCCGAACTGGTGCTGGAGCGCCTGACGGTGACCGTGCCACTGGCTTTCATGGCCATGACCATCACCACGGCATTGGCACTCACCGCCGGCATCTATGCCGCCGCACGGCACAACAAGCTGGGCGATGTTGGCCTGATGGGCCTGACCCAGGTGGGCATTGCCATCCCGAACTTCTGGTTTGCCATCCTGCTGATCCTGCTGTTCTCGGTGCACCTCAAATGGTTCTCTGCAGGTGGCTTTCCCGGCTGGGAAGACGGCATCAGCGGTGGCTTCATGGCACTGCTGCTGCCGGCCATTTCGCTGGCCGTCGTGCAGGCAGCGATCCTTGCGCGCATCACGCGGTCGGCCGTGCTCGAAGTGCTTCGGGAAGACTTTGTGCGTACTGCACGGGCCAAGGGCCTGTCGCAGCGTGCCACACTGTGGGGCCATGTGCTGCGCAATGCGCTGATTCCCGTCATCACTGTCATGGGCCTGCAGTTCGCCGAGCTGCTGGCCGGCACCATCGTGGTGGAAAACGTGTTTTACCTGCCGGGCCTTGGGCGGCTGATCTTCCAGTCCATTTCCAACCGCGACGTGATCGTGGTGCGCAACTGCGTGATGCTGCTCGCAGCCATGGTGGTCATCGTCAACTTCATTGTGGATGTGCTGTACGCCGTGATAGACCCGCGTGTGAAAGCCAGCGACATATGAAGATGCACCCCCGAAGCAGGCTGCGCCTGCCTCCCCCTCAAGGGGGCGCCAGCAGCGGCCCGGCGAACCCGGTTCCACGCTGGCCCTTGACGAAGGTCCCTGCATGACCACAACAGCTCCTGGCTTCTGGAGACGGGCCCTCGGCCATCGCGCCTTTGTGATTGGCGCAGTGCTGACCATCCTGCTGGCCGCCATGGCCGCCCTGTCCCTGGTGTGGACGCCGGGCTCCCCCTACGACGTGGAGATGTCCAAAAAGCTGCTGCCCCCGGGCGCGCAGCACTGGCTGGGCACTGACCCTTATGGACGCGACGTGGCTTCGCTGCTGCTGGTGGGGGCGCGCGCGTCCATCCTGGTGGGTGTGATCGCGGTGGGCATAGGCCTGGTGGCGGGCACGGCGCTGGGCCTGCTGGCTGCCGCGCGCAGGGGGTGGGTCGAGGAACTCATCATGCGGCTGTCCGATTTCAGCTTCGCGTTCCCGGCCATCCTGTCGGCCATCATGATGACGGCCGTATTTGGCGCGGGCATTGTCAATGCCATCATCGCCATTGGCATCTACAACATACCCACGTTTGCGCGCATCACCCGCGCATCGGCCAACGCCATCTGGTCTCGTGAATTCGTGCTGGCCGCGCGCGCCTGCGGCAAGGGCGCCTTCAGCATCACCATGGAGCACGTGCTGCCCAACATCGCGTCGGTACTCATTGTGCAGGCCACGATCCGATTCGCCATTGCCATCCTGGCCGAGGCGGCACTGTCCTACCTGGGCCTGGGTACCCAGCCACCGCAGCCGTCCTGGGGGCGCATGCTGAGCGAGGCGCAAACCCTGATGTTCCAGGCACCACTGCTGGCGGTGTTTCCGGGCATGGCCATCGCGCTGGCGGTTCTGGGCCTGAACCTGCTGGGTGACGGCCTGCGCGACCTGCTGGACCCCCGCCTTGCGAGGAAACGCTGATGGCATTGCTTGAAGTCAACGACCTGCACGTGCGCCTGCAGACACAGCGCGGCCCGGCCGAGGCCGTGCGCGGGGTGAGCTTTTCACTGGAGCGCGGCGAAACGCTGGGCCTCATCGGCGAATCAGGCTGCGGCAAATCCATCACCGTCATGTCGCTCATGGGCCTGTTGCCCGAAAGCGCACGCATCACCGGAAGCATCCGCTTTGACGGCGAAGAGCTGGTGGGGAAGAAAGACAACGATTTGTGCCGCATCCGGGGCAACCGCATCGGCATGATTTTCCAGGAACCCATGACGGCACTGAACCCGGTGCACAGCATCGGCCGCCAGGTGGCCGAGCCGCTGCGCCTGCACCGCGGCGTATCGCCGGCTGAAGCCCGCAAGCAGGCCATCGCCCTGCTGGACCGCGTAGGCATCCCCGACGCAGCGCGGCGCATCGACGCCTATCCTCACCAGTTCTCCGGCGGACAGCGCCAGCGCATCACGATTGCCATGGCCCTGGCCTGCAGCCCCGACCTGCTGATCGCCGACGAGCCCACCACCGCACTGGACGTGACCATCCAGCAGCAGATCCTGGACCTGATCAGCGAGCTGGTGGCCGAGCGGGGCATGGCCCTGATGCTGATCTCGCATGACCTTGGCGTGATCGCGCAGAACGTGGACCGCATGCTGGTCATGTACGGTGGCAGCGTGGTGGAAAGCGGGCCCACGGACACCGTGTTCGCCCACAAGATGCACCCGTACTCGCGCGGCCTGTTTGGTGCCCGGCCCAGCCTGGGTTCGGCCCGGGGCCAGCGTCTGGTCACCATTGCCGGCACCGTTCCCGAACTGGTGGACCTGCCAGCCGGCTGCCCGTTCGCGGGGCGCTGCCGCCATACCGCGGCCGACTGCCACACCACAGCGCCGCAGGCCATCGATGTCGGCGACGATCACCAGGTTCGCTGCATCCGGCTTGACGCCGTTGAGGCCGAACTGCAGGCGGAGGTAGCCCCATGAACGCGCCGCTCCTGCAGGTGAGCGATCTGGTGCGCGAATACCAGATGCCACGCGAAAAACTCTTTGGTCCGCCGCCTGTGGTCAAGGCGCTCAACGGCGTGAGCTTCACGATCAAGGCCGGGCGCAGCCTGGGTATCGTTGGCGAGTCGGGTTCCGGCAAGTCAACTCTGGCACGGCTGGTGATGGCACTGGACAAGCCCACCACCGGCCATGTCAGCATGCTGGGCCGTGACCTTCACGCGCTGGGCCCGCAGGAGCTGCGCGCTGCACGGCGCGACTTCCAGATGGTGTTCCAGGATCCCTATGGGTCGCTGGACCCTCGCCAGACCGTAGAGCGCATTGTGAGCGAACCCCTGGCAGCGCAGGGCGACACCACACGCGCCGACCAGCGCAAGCGCGCCGGTGAGGTCCTGTCGTCCGTGGGCCTGCGCGCCAGCGACCTGGACAAATACCCGCATGAATTCTCCGGCGGCCAGCGCCAGCGCATTGCCATCGCGCGTGCGCTCATCACCCGTCCACGCCTGATCGTGGCGGACGAACCCGTGAGCGCGCTGGACGTGTCCGTACAGGCCCAGGTGCTGAACCTCATGCAGGACCTGCAGGCCGAATTCGGCGTGACCTACATGCTCATCAGCCACGACCTGGCCGTGGTGCACCACCTGTGCCATGAGGTCGCCGTGCTCTGGCAGGGCCGTATCGTCGAGCAGGGCCCGCCCGAACGCCTGTTCAGTGCCGCTGAACACCCCTACACGCGGGCACTGCTGGACGCTGTGCCGCAGGCGCAGCCCGGGCGCAACCGGCGGCGCCAAAGCACTTTCGGCAATGAGCAAATCCCGCTTGCGCAATCCGCGCCATCTCGCGGATGATGTTGAACCTTTCCTGTTGGCCTTTTCCCCTTGGAGTGAAATCATGCTGAACCGTCGCACCCTGCTGTCCACCGCTGCCCTGGCCTCCGTGCCGCTGGCTCTGCCCCAGGGCGCCCTGGCGCAGAGCAAAAAAGACGCCATCGTGCTGGCCATGGCGCTCGAGCCCGTGGGTCTGGACCCGACAGCCGCAGCCGCTTCGTCCATTGGCGAAGTCACGCTCTACAACATCTATGAAACCCTGACCAAGATCAATCCCGACGGCAGCGTCACGCCGCTGCTGGCCGAGAGCTGGGAGGTCTCGCCCGACCTGCGCACCTACACCTTCAAGCTGCGCAAGGGCGTGAAGTTCCAGAACGGCGAGCCGTTCAATGCCCAGGCCGTGAAGTTTTCGTTCGACCGTGCAGGCGGCGAAAAAAGCACCAACAAGGACAAGCGCACGTTTGCCGCCATCACCACCCAGGTGGTAGACGACGCCACCGTGGTGCTGCTGACCAAGGAAATCGACCCTGACTTCCTCTTCCTCATGGGCCAGGCTACCGCCATCATCGTGGAACCCAAGAGTGCGGACGGCAACGCCACCAAGCCGGTGGGTACCGGCCCCTACAAGCTGGACAACTGGGTCAAGGGTTCGTCCGTGGCGCTGAGCAAATGGGACGGCCACCGCAGTGCCGCCAGCCTGAAGATCAAGCGTGCCACCTTCCGCTTCATTGCCGACCCGGCTGCCCAGGTAGCGGCCTTGCTGGCCGGCGACGTGGACGCATTCCCGCGTGTCACGCCCCGCAGCGTGCCGCAGTTCAAGACCAACCCGAAGTTCCAGGTCATGGCCAGCGGCTCACGCGCCAAGACCATCCTGGCGCTCAACAACAAGAAGAAGCCGCTGGACGATGTTCGCGTGCGTCGCGCCATCAACATGGCCATCGACCGCAAGGCCGTGATCCAGGGCGCAGGCGACGGCTACGGCTCACCCATCGGCAGCTACTATGTGCCCAGCGCCCCGGGCTATGTGGATCTGACCAAGGTCAATGCCTACGACCCCGACAAGGCCCGTGCCCTGCTCAAGGAAGCCGGTGTTTCCAACCTTGAACTGACCATCACGCTGCCGCCCCCGCCCTATGCACGCCAGGGCGGCGAAGTGATCGCCTCCATGCTCGACAAGGTGGGTATCAAGACCAAGCTGCAGAACGTCGAGTGGGCCCAGTGGCTGTCCGGCACCTACGGCAACAAGAACTACGACATGACCATCATCTCGCACGTGGAGCCGTTTGACCTGGGCAACTTCTCGCGCCCCGGCTACTACTGGAACTACGAGTCCACCAAGTTCAATGCCCTGTACGACAAGTACAAGCAGACCGCCAACGCAGCCGAGCGCAACAAGATCCTGGCCGACATCCAGCGCCTGGTAGCCGATGATGCCGTGCACGGCTACCTGTACCAGCCCCAGTGGGTCACGGTGGCCAACAAGAACGTCAAGGGCCTGTGGGCCAACATGCCCATCTTCGTGAACGACCTGTCGACCATGTCGTGGGCGTGAACCTGAAAAGAGTGGCCCTCCTACCTTGACAGCGCTGCATGAACTGTCCGCCACCGAACTGGCGGACGCGTACCGAAGAGGCACCGTCTCACCCGTCGATGTGACCCAGTCCGTGCTGGGCCACATCGAGCGCTGGGAACCCCACCTGTGTGCCACCTACCTGTTCCGTCCTGAACTCGCCCTGGCCCAGGCCCGCGCGTCCGAGGCGCGCTGGCTGCGCGGCGCGCCGCTGTCGGCGCTGGACGGTGTTCCTGTCACGCTCAAGGACAACATCGCCACACAGGGTGACCCCATGCCGCTGGGAACAGCCGCAGTGGATCCCCAGCCGATGGCGGCAGACGCACCGGCTGCTGCACGGCTGCGCGAAGCAGGGGCGGTGACCATCACCAAGACCACCATGCCCGACTACGGCATGTTGTCATCGGGACTGTCCAGCGTTCACGCCCTGGCGCGCAACCCCTGGGACCTGACATGCACCCCGGGCGGCTCCAGCGCCGGCGCCGGTGCGGCCGCTGCTGCCGGCTACGGACCGCTGCATCTGGGCACCGACATCGGCGGATCCATCCGCCTGCCAGCCGGCTGGTGCGGCGTTTTCGGCCTCAAGCCCAGCCTGGGCCGCGTTCCGATCGACCCGCCCTACACCGGGCGCGCCGCCGGCCCCATGACGCGCAGCGTGGCCGACGCCGCAGCCATGATGGCCGCACTGTCGCTGCCCGATACGCGTGACACCATGAGCCTGCCCTACCAGGCGATTGACTGGCACCGCTTTGACGCCGGCGTCGAAAAGCTCAAGGGCCTGCGCATCGGTCTGCTGCTGGACGCTGGCTGCGGCCTGCCGGTGGAACCCGACGTGCTGGCTGCCGTGCAACGCGCCGCAGACCTGTTCACGCAAGCCGGTGCCGTGGTGCAGTCCATGGCGCCCTTTTTTACGCGCGAAATGCTGGACGGCATGGACCATTTCTGGCGCATGCGCTCGCATGTGGACATGAACGCCCTGCCTCCAGACCGCAAGGCCAGGGTACTGCCCTACATCCAGGCCTGGGCCGACAGCGCGCATGGCATGAGTGGCGAAGCCGTGTTCCGCGCCCAGCACCAGTTCTATCTGACGCGGCTGGCCACGGTGAAGGCCTGCGCTGCGTTTGACTACGTGATCTCGCCCACCTCTCCTGTCCCTGCGTTTGCGGCCGAGTTGCCGTCACCGACCAACGACCCGCTGCGCCCGCTGGAGCACATCGCCTTCACGGTACCGTTCAACATGTCTGAGCAGCCCGCGGCATCCATCAACTGTGGCTACACCACCGGCGGCCTGCCCATCGGGCTGCAGATCGCGGGCCCGCGCTTTGACGATCTGGGCGTGCTGCAGGTGTCGCGCGCATTCGAGCTGATCCGCGATGCGCAACGCACCTGGCCGCAGCCGCCGTCCGGGGCGGTGCAACACGTGGACTGACCGTGCTGACGGACAGTCTTGGCAACAGCGTCACGCTGCAACATGCGGCCAGCCTCGCAGCGCTCAACGATTTTGTAGAAGGCTTCATCGCCAGCGAGGCGCGCGCCATTGCGCCACTGGCTTTTGCTGATTCCGACAACAGTCCCCTCATGCAGGCCTGCTGCGCGGCGCTGCACATGTTTGCCGAATCGCCTGACGCTGCGGACAATGCGCGCCCTTACATCAAGCATGCGCTGGCATCACCCATCGCCGCCACGCCACGCGAGCAGCGTTTCGTGCAGGCCGTCAAAGCCTGGGTTGACGGCGACATTCCGCGTGCCATTGCGTTGCATGAAGAACAGGCCCGCGAACATCCGCGCGACCTGGCCTCACTCAAGCTGGGGCAGTACCACCTGTTCAACCGGGGTGATTCGCCGGGCATGTTGCGCATGGCGCTGGCGGCGTTGCAGGCTGCGGGCGATGTGCCCTACCTTCACGGCATGCTGGCCTTCGCCTGGGAGCAATGCCATCTGCTGGCGCAGGCCGAGGCCGCCGCACGACACGCCATCCACCTGCTGCGCAAGGAACCCTGGGCCCACCATGCGCTGGCCCACGTGATGCTCACGCAGGGTCGTATCCGTGAAGGCCGGGCTTTCCTGGCGGATGTCAGCGACACCTGGACGGGACTCAACTCGTTCATGGTCACGCACAACTGGTGGCACCAGGCGCTGTTTGCGCTGGAGCTTGACGACCACGCCGAAGTGCTGCGCCTGTACGACACGCAGGTATGGGGGGTGGTCAAGGACTACTCACAGGACCAGATCAACGCTGTGTCGCTGCTGGCGCGGCTGGAGCTGGCCGGCGTGGACGTGGGCGACCGCTGGCAGGACATCGGCGGGCACCTGGCCGCGCGCACAGCCGATCACGTGCTCCCGTTCCTGGACATGCAGTACCTGTACGGGCTGGCCCGCGCGGGCCGGCCCGAGGCCGATGTGCTGATGCGCAACATCGAAGCCCATGCGGTCAAGGCATTGCCCGACGACCGCGGCGCCTGGCAGCACGTGGCCCTGAATGCCAGCCGCGGCCTGCTGGCCCACGCACGCGGCGACTGGTCGCATGCGGTGGATGCGCTGGGCCAGGCCTTGCCCCGCCTGGTGGAAATCGGTGGCAGCCATGCGCAACGCGACCTGTTCGCGCAGGTGCACCTGGACGCACTGGTGCGCAGCGGCCGGCTGAGCGGCGCGCAGCACCTGTTGCAGCAGGCTGTCAACAGCCAGCCCGAGTCCCGGCGCCTGAAGCGCCAGGCCGCGCAGGTGTATGCCGCGCTGGGATTGAAGGAGATCACTCCATGAGCCCGGCCCGCCCGACGCTGGTGCTGCTGCCCGGCCTGGCTGCCGACGCCGTGATGTGGCGTGCCCAGATCGAAGCGCTGGCAGACCCCTGGCAGCCCCGGGTGGCCGATGTGAACAGCCACTACGACACCATTGAAGCCATGGCCGCCGCGCTGCTGGCACAGCACGCGGGCGAGATGGTGCTGTGCGGCGCTTCCATGGGCGGCATCGTCGCCATGGAAGCGGCCCGCCAGGCGCCGCAGCGCATCCGCGCGCTGGCCTTGCTGGGCACCAATGCCCGGCCCGAGACGGACGACATGCGCATGTTGCGCGAAGGGGCGATCAGGCTGTTTGCACAGGGCCAGGTGCGGGAGGTGATTGAGCCCAACGTGGCGCTGGCATTTCACCCCGACCAGGCGGCGGATGCATCCCTGACCGGCGCCTACCTGGAGTTCGTGTTGCGCGCAGGTGCCGGGCAGCTCATCCGCCAGAACCGCGCCATCATGGCCCGTCCTGATGCACGCGTTCACCTGGCGCAACTGCGCTGCCCCACCCTGGTGATGTGCGGCGACGCCGACCAGCTGACGCCACCCGAGTGTTCACAGGAAATCGCAGCCCTCGTGCCCCATGCCCAGCTGGTCATGGTGCCGCGCTGCGGCCACATGCTGACGATGGAAAAACCTGAAGAAGTGAACGCCACACTGCAGGCGTGGCTGCAAACCATCTGAAGGAGCCGCGCTATTCGCGGCCCAGGCTGCGTACTTTTTCAGCCAGGCGTTGCTGGACTGAAGGCGACACGAACTTGTCGACCTCACCGCCCAGCACGGCAATCTCGCGCACAAAGGTGCTACTGATGAACTGGAATTTGTCGCTGGGCGTGAGAAACACCGTTTCTACGTCTGGCATCAGGCTACGGTTCATGCCGGCCAGCTGAAACTCGTAATCAAAGTCGGTCACCGCGCGCAAGCCACGGACCATGGCCTTGCCGCCGCGGGCCACGACAAAGTCGCGCAGCAGGCCTGAAAAGCTTTCGACCTCGACCTGCGGGTACTGACGCACGACCTCACGCGCCATCTCGATGCGCTCCTGCAGGGTGAACATCGCTTTTTTGTGGTGCCCTGCAGCCACCGCCACGATCACGCGGTCAAACAGCTGCGTGGCACGGCGCACCACGTCCTCATGGCCCAGGGTCATGGGGTCGAAGGTGCCGGGGTACACGGCAATCACGTTATGGGCCATCAAGTTCTCCTCTTGTGCGCCGGTCCAACGATATTTTTATGTTGCAGCGCATTATGACGGCTTGGCCAGGCGCTGCAGCACATGGGCATGCACCGCCCCCGCCTTCAGGTGCCGCTGGCACCGCAGCCCCAAGGGGGCCAGGCGCACGTCATCCCAAGGGTCGGGCGCCTCCAGGTACACCTGCGCACCATCCGCCAGGGCCGGCAGGGCTGCACGCAGTGCTGCCTCGAACAGCCCCGCATCAAAAGGCGGGTCCAGAAACACCAGATCCACGCTGGCCGGCGCCAGTGCCTTCAGGCCGGCCAGGGCATCACCGCGCCGGACCGTGACGGCATCGGCCCCCAGGCGCGTCTGGATGGCGCGCAGCTGGGCCACGAGCGACGCGTCCTGCTCCAGCAGCAACACCTGCGCAGCACCACGCGAAGCAGCTTCAAACCCCAATGCGCCGGTACCGGCGAATGCGTCCACGCAACGCCAGCCGGTCAGATCCTGGCCCAGCCAGTTGAACAGCGTTTCGCGCACCCGGTCGGGCGTGGGACGCAAGCCGGGCTTGTCCGCCACAGGCAGGGGGGTGCGCTTCCATTGGCCGCCAATGATGCGTACCGTGTGGGCGCCACGGGTCGTGGAATGTCGGGTTGTCATCAGGCCGCAGCTTAACCGCCCCGGCCGCGCGCCGGCCTAATCAGCGCCGGCCGTCGTCGCTGCCGGAGTCGCCGGTCAACGGGGCGAGGTCAGATGAGTAGATGCGGTCACCCACCTGCAGTTCTCGGCCCTTTTGCCAGGCCGCCTCGAAAGCGGCCAGTTCGTCGGCAGTGGCTCGCTCGTACTTTTCACGCGGCGTCTGGGGAGCCTTGTCGGCAGGGGCAGCCGTGGCAGGCGCCTTGTCAAATCCCTGTAGCTCTTCGTTCACACGCCAGTACACGCCGGCCACCACAATGCCGTAGCGCGCCATGGCATTGCGCACGATGTTTGCACCGACCGCCACCAGTCGCGCCGGCTGGCCCTCGGGATTGGTCAGGAAGTCGGTGGACAGGTCGATCATCACGGAGTACTGGTGGCCGCGCTTGTCATTGCGCACCACGCGGAACTTGTAGCTGGCCGACAAAATGCCACTGGACTGCATGGTGACCTTGATGGCCTCGTACAGCATCTCGCGCCGGAACGCCATGCGCTCCTCAAGGTTCATCTTGACGGGCGCCGTTTCCGGGCCGGACTTGGGGCTTTCCTTGGTAGCAAAAAGACTCTTGAGTATCGACATGTGCGGCCTCCGCCTGCGGGCTCGCGCCCCGAAAGGGGCGTCGGTGCTTGAACACCCAGCCTTTTATGTACTTGCACGCGGCGTATTGCGCAAGAATAACGCTGCAACAGTTACACAACATAACAACCTGCGCCGCAGGTTGTCGACTACATCACACAGTGATGGCGCGCCCAGGCAAGGGGACCCAAAAAAATGGCTACAAAGGACTGCCTGGTGACAGACGGTCCGCTGTAGCCTGAAATCGCAGGCCGGGGGGGACCCAACCTGCGCTGCGAAGACATGATTCCCGGTTGTGGCGCCGCCGGGAGGCGACGTGTGTGACAGCACCGGGTGAATCGTTGCGCACTATTTCGGCTCTGTGTTCCCAACCCCTGTCAACTTTGACAGGGAATCAAGGGTAAACCCTTAGTTTGATGGCCGATTCACGCCGCCCACCACCACCGTGGCCATACGCTGGGGCTGCAGCTTGCGGGCGAAGGCAGCCTTGATGTCCGCCACGCTGACGCGGTCGACCTGCTGCGTCCAGGTGTCCAGGTAGTCCAGGGGCAAATCGTTCCACGCCATGCCGGAAATGTTGTCCAGCAGCTTGCGGTTGGAGTCGATGCGCAGCGCAAAACCGCCGATCAGGTTGTCCTTGGCGGCGCGCAACTCGGCCTCGGTGGGGCCATTGGCAATGAAGGACTGCAACACGTCACGCGCCACCTGGACTGCCTGGGCTGCCTGGTCGGGCCGGGTCTGCAGCCCGACTGTGAACGCGCCTGCGTGAAGCCCGGGCGAAAAATAGCTGTACACGCTGTAGCTCAGGCCACGCTTTTCGCGCACTTCGCTGGACAGGCGCGACACAAAGCCACCGCCACCCAGGATGTAGTTGCCCACAGTCAGCGCGAAATAATCCGGGTCCATGCGGCGAAAGCCCGGCTGGCCAATGAACACATGGGCCTGCGCCGATTCAAACGGGATTGCCTGCTCACTGGGCTGGGTCAGTGCAGCCACCTCGCCCACCGGCGGCAGCGGTGCACAGCGTTGCGGCGCGCTGGCTGGCAACCGGCCCAGCAACTGGCCCACCAGAGTTTCAGCCTGCGCCCGGCTCACGGCCCCCACGATACTGACCTTGGCCCGGCAGGGGACCAGCATGCGCGCGTGCAGGGCCTGCATGTCAGCCACCGCAATGCGCGCCAGTGTCTGCTCGGTCACCTCGAGCCCGTAGGGATGGGCACCGTAAACGGCACGCGCATAGGCCCGGCCGGCAATGGTGCCGGGACGGGTATCAGACTCCTTGATGGAGGCCACCATGCGCTCCCGGTCGCGCTGCCAGATCTCAGCCGGAAAGGCCGGCTCGGCCAGCTGGCGTGCTGCCAGAGCGACGGCGCGCGGCAACAGGTCCGGGTAGGTCAGCGAACGCAGGCCGAAACTCATGCGATCGCTGCCGGCGCTGCCGCCAAACGATGCCCCCAGGTCGGCCCAGGCTTCGCTGAGGGTGTTTTCGTCCAGGGCCGGCTGGCCGCCGCGCGCCAGCAGTCCCTTGGACATCATGGAAGCGGTGACCGACGCCAGACCGGCCTGCCCGGCCGGGTCACGCCGGCTGCCTGCGTCAAAGTCAATCTGCACATCCACCATCGGGATGCCCGGACTCTCGGCCAGCCAGACCTGGGCGCCATTGGCCAGCGAAAATTTCTGGATGGGCAGCGCGGCCTGTGCAGCCTGCAGACCGGCCAGCAGCATCAATGCGAACAGCGCACGCAGGGATTGGTTCAGTTTCATGGGCATGCCGGATCCTCAGTGGCGCGAGCCGGCAGGTGCAGCACGGGGCTTGCGGTTCTTGTCGACTGGCTGGGGCCGCAGGACGGCCACGGTCAGCTGGTCGTCGCCGAAGTATTTGGCCGCCACAGCCTGCACCTGCTGGGCCGTGACGGCTCGCAGGCGCTGGATGAGTTGCTCGCCTGCGTCCAGCGGCAGGCCCAGCGCCCACTGGCTGCCCAGCTCGCGCGCCTGGTTCATCACGGAATCAAGTTTGTACACCTCGCCGGCCACCCATCGCGTCTTGACGCGGTTGAGTTCGGCCTCGGTCACCCCACCCTGGGCCACGCGGGCCACCTGTTCGCGCAAGGCCTGCTCCGCCTGATCCGTCGTCTTGCCGGGTGCCGGTACAGCGTCCAGCACAAACAGCTGCGGCCCACGGCCCCACAGTCCGTTGTACGCGCCTGCGCTGTCGGCCACGCGGTCCGGCCCCTGCTCCAGCGCCCGGTTCAACCGGGCGCCTGTGTAGCCGTCCAGCACGGCAGCGAGCACGGTCAGCGCCAGGGCATCATCGGCCTCTGATGAAGGCTTAAAGGTCTGCAGTTGCGGCACCTTGAAGGCCATGCCCACATAGGCCTGCTCGGCCGGTGCCTTGAATTCAATGCGGCGCACACCCGCCTGCGCCGGTTCGGTGCGGGGTTTGCGGGCGGGCACAGCCCGCGTAGGTATGACACCGTAGTATTTCTCGGCCAGGGCCCGTACCTGAGCCACATCCACATCTCCGGCCACCACCACCGCCGCATTCGCCGGTGAATACCACTGCCGGTAGAAGGCGCGCGCATCATCTGGAGTCATGGCGTCCAGGTCGCTCATCCAGCCCACGATGGGTCGGCGGTAGGGTGACGCCAGGAACGCCGTCGCGTTGAGCTGCTCGTACAGCAGGGCGCGGGGATTGTCCTCTGTGCGCAGGCGACGCTCTTCCTTCACCACCTCCAGCTCCTTGCGGAATTCTTCGTCAGGCCACTGGTTGTTGGCAAATCGGTCAGCCTCCAGCTTCATCACATCCTCCAGCCGGCCTGACGGAATCTGCTGGTAATAGCCGGTGTAGTCACGCGCGGTAAAGGCGTTTTCACGCCCACCCAGCGCAGCCACACGGCGCGAGAACTCACCCACACCCACAGCGGGCGTGCCCTTGAACAGCATGTGTTCCAGCACATGGGCCACCCCGCTGGTTCCGTCCACCTCATCCATGGCGCCCACACGCACCCACAGCATGTGCACGGCTGTAGGCGCGCGCCGGTCGGGTTTGACGATGAGGGTCATGCCATTGGCCAGCATGAATTGCTGGGCTTTGCCAGCGGTCTGGGCGCTCGCGGCGGGGGCAAAGACCGGTGGCAATACAAGGCAAACGAGGGTCAGCAGGCGTTGCAGGGTGTGTTTCATAGAATCGTGTGATTCAAAAAAGCCTCCAATGTTCAGTTTCTTCCGGAAAAAGCCGCCAGTTCCCGCGCCTGCCGAACCGGCTGGCGCTGCGCCCGAGATCGGTAGCGCGCTGGCCGCGCCCATTGAAGTACCCGTCCCCGCCCAGCCCCCTGCCGCGGCCGTCCCGCCTGCACGCGAGCGCTGGCTGGACAAACTCAGCGCCGGTCTGCGCAAAACGGGCGCCAGCATCTCGTCAGTGTTTACCGGCGCCCGCATTGATGACGATCTGTACGACGAGCTGGAGACCGCCCTCCTGATGGCGGACACCGGCGTCAAGGCCACCCGGCAATTGCTGGACGAAGTGAAACGCCGCGTGAAAGACAGCGGTGCAACAAACCCGGTGCAGGTGCGCAACCTGCTGATTGAATCGCTGGCCGCCCTGCTCAAGCCGCTGGAAAAACCACTGGTGATTGGCGCGCACCAGCCCACGGTGATCATGGTCGCAGGCGTCAACGGCGCCGGCAAGACCACGTCCATCGGCAAGCTCACCAGACACCTCTCGGGCGAGGGTGCTTCAGTGCTGCTGGCTGCCGCAGATACCTTTCGCGCGGCGGCCCGGGAGCAACTGGGCGTGTGGGCCGACCGCAATACTGTCGAGATCATCAGCCAGGAAGGCGGCGATCCGGCCGCCGTGAGTTTTGATGCAGTGACCGCCGGCCGTGCACGCGGCAAGGACGTGGTGCTGGTGGACACAGCCGGGCGCCTGCCCACCCAGATGCACCTGATGGACGAACTTCGCAAGATCAAGCGTGTGGTCACCAAGGCCCAGGACACGGCCCCCCACGAAGTACTTCTGGTCATTGACGGCAATACTGGCCAGAACGCGGTGACCCAGGTCAAGGCATTTGACGATGCGCTCGGCCTGACCGGCCTGATCGTCACCAAGCTGGACGGCACGGCCAAGGGCGGCGTGCTGGCCGCCATCTCGCAGGAGCGCCCCATCCCTGTGTACTTCATCGGTGTGGGTGAAAAACTGGAAGACCTGGAAACCTTCAACGCGAGGGAATTCGCCCAGGCCCTGCTGGCCTGAGGTAAGAACATCCGCCGCGGGACGACGCACGTATTGCAAGCAGCTTTCCCGAATCGACCATGAATCACTCCCCCTTGCTGTCGCGCCGTCAGACTCTGGCCCTGATCGCCGCTTCGGCGGCCGCGCCCTTGCGGGCTCAAAGCCCCGCCTGGAGCGCCATTGAAGCCCGCGCCCGCGGGCAAAAGGTGTACTTCAACGCCTGGGGCGGCAGCGACCGCACCAACGCCTACATCCAGTGGGCGGCCGCTGAAATCAGCTCGCGCTACGGCGTGCTGGTGGAACACGTGAAGCTCACCGATACAGCGGAGGCCGTGAAACGTGTACGCAGTGAGAAGGCCGCGGGCAAGCTCACCGGCGGCACGGTGGACGCCGTGTGGATCAATGGCGAGAACTTCCTCACACTCAAGCGTGAAGGCCTGCTGTTTGGCCCCTTTGCTGAAAGCCTGCCGAACTTCCAGTTCGTGGACACCGTGGGCAAGCCCACCACGCGCATGGATTTTTCCGAGCCGGTGGACGGCCTGGAAGCCCCCTGGGGCATGGCCCAGTTCACGCTGTACGCCGACCGCAAGCGGGTACCGGTACCGCCGCGCAGCATGGCTGCCTTGCTGGAATTCGCCCGGGCCAACCCCGGGCGCCTGAGTTACCCGCGTCCGCCGGCTTTTGTGGGCACCACCTTCCTGAAGCAGGCACTCGTGGAGTTGAACACCGACCGCGCGGCACTGTACAAGCCGGTGACACCTGAGGCACTGGCAGGCGCCACCACGCCGCTGTGGTCGTACCTGGACGCCCTGCACCCGCACCTGTGGCGCGCTGGCCGGCAATTTCCGGCCAGCCCCGCGGCCATCCGCCAGATGGTCGCTGACGGTGAACTGATGATCGCCCTGAGCTTCAACCCGAATGAAGCAGCCAATGAAATCGCCGCCAGGCGCCAGGCCGACACCGTGTACGCCTGGCAGATGGCGGGCGGAGCCATAGGCAACACCCACTTTCTGGCCATTCCATTCAATGCCAGTGCCAAAGAGGGGGCGCAGGTGTTCATCAACTTCATGATGTCAGCCCAGGCACAGTCGCGAAAGGCGGACATCACCGTCTGGGGCGACCCGACCGTGCTGGCTCTGGACAAGCTGCCCGCCGCTGAACGCGCGCGCTTTGGCAGCAAGCCCGCTGCCGGGCAGCTGGAACAGACGGCTCCGGTGATCCTGGAGCCGCACGGCAGCTGGGTGGACCCGCTGGAACGTGAATGGCTGCGGCGCTACGGGCAGTAGCCCGGCGCGCGCTGTGGCTGCCCGCCCTGCTGGCGCTGCTGGCGGCCGTGCCCGTGGGCTGGGCGGCCTTGTTGGCAGCTGGCGCGGCGCTGAACGTGCAGGCCTGGCAAGACCTGTGGCTGCAACCCCAATGGCCGCGTGCCCTGGCCATCACGCTGTGGACAGGCCTGGCCGCCACCGCGTTGTCGGTGGTGCTGACGGCCTGGGTGCTGTCGCGCAGCTTTCCCGGGGCGTTGTGGCAGCGCGTGGTCCAGTCCCTGCCGCCCATGCTGGCCGTGCCGCATGCGGCGTTTGCGATCGGCCTGGCCTTCCTGATCGCGCCCAGCGGCTGGCTGCTGCGCGCCGTGTCGCCCTGGGCCACCGGCTTTGACGCACCGCCCCCCTGGCCCACCACGCAGGACCCCTGGGGCCTGGGACTGATCGCCGTGCTGGTGGCCAAGGAGGTTCCCTTCCTGTTGTGGGCCGCAGCCACCGAGCTGCAGCGCGCCGACACAGGTGCACGCTGGGCGCGCGAACTGGACGCGGCCCGCAGCATGGGCTATGCGACTCAGCATGCCTGGTGGCGCGTACTGTGGCCCCAGCTGTGGCCTCGGCTGTGGGCACCGCTGGTGGCGGTGCTGGCGTACAGCCTGACCGTCGTTGACATAGCACTGGTCATCGGCCCGCAAAACCCGCCCACCCTGGCCGTGCTGTCCTGGCAGTGGCTGCTTGACGCCGATGCCGCTGTCAATGCCCGGGGGGCTGCCGCGGCCTGGTTGCTGGCCGCCGTGGTGGCCGGACTGGCCACTGCGCTGTGGACGCTGCGCCATGCCTCACCCTGGCGGGCGCGATGGACCGCGGGAGACCGGGGAAACAACAGGGGCCAAACAGCGCCCCGCGGATTCCCGCTGCTGGCACTGGCCGCGCTGTACGGCGGCGTGATGCTGGCACTGGCTGCTGGCAGCCTGGCCGGCGCCTGGCCGTTCCCGCAGCTATGGCCACAGGTGTGGAGCCTGCAGGCCTGGCAATCCGTGATGTCCAGCGCCGGTACCTTGTGGACCACGCTGGCCCTGGCCGCGATCAGCGCAAGCACCGCACTGGTATGGGCCGTTGCCTGGCTGGAATACGCGCCGCCGGCCTGGGACGCCCGGTTGCGCAGGCTGGTGTACTTGCCGCTGCTGCTGCCGACGGTGCTGTGGGTGGTCGGTCTGCACCGTCTGGCGCTGGCGTGGAACCTGGATGCGCGTTTTGCCGGCCTGTGGCTGGCCCACAGCCTGGCTGCGCTGCCGTATGTGCTGATCGCCCTGAGCCCGGCCTACCTGGGCTTTGACGCCCGGTATGCGCAAATCGCCGCGACACTGCGACAAAGCCGCCTGGCATTCCTGGTACGCATCAAGTGGCCCCTGCTGCGCGCATCCTTGCTGGCTGCACTGGCCGTGGGTTTTGCCGTCAGCGTGGCGCAGTATCTGCCCACCCTGTTTGTCGGTGGCGGGCGCTTCAACACCGTGACGACCGAGGCCGTCACGCTGGCCAGTGGTGCCCAGCGCACACTGACGGCAGCCTATGCCTGGTTGCAGTGGCTGCTGCCCGCCCTGGCGTTTGCGCTGGCAGCCTGGGCCGGCAAGCCCAGAAGGTTTGCAAGGAGCGACGCATGAGCCTGCGGATCGAGGTACGCAGCCTGGCCCTGGGTACAACCAGGCTGGTGCACGGCCTGCAACTGGATGTACCGCCCGGCAGGGTCCATACGGTGATGGGCGACAGCGGTTCCGGCAAATCCAGCCTGCTGGCGGCCGTGTGCGGCACGCTGGCACCCGCGTTCAGCTTTGAAGGCCACATCACGCTCAACGGCCGGCGCATCGATACGCTGCCAACCGAAGCGCGGCGCGTGGGCATCCTGTTTCAGGACGACTTGCTGTTCGCCCACATGACCGTGCGCGAAAACCTGCTGTTTGCCGTACCACCCGGACCGCGCGGCCTGCGGGAGGCCGCCGTCGCGCAGGCCCTGGCCGACCTTGAAATGCCGGGCTTTGCCCATGCGGACCCGGCCACGCTGTCTGGCGGACAGCGGGCCCGCGTGTCGCTCATGCGGGCCTTGCTGGCGCAGCCCGGGGCCCTGTTGCTGGACGAACCTTTTTCACGGCTGGATGCGGCATTGCGCCAGCGCATGCGTGATTTCGTGTTCGACACAGTGCGCCAGCGCGCCATCCCGGCGTTGCTGGTCACACATGACCAGGCGGACGTGGCAGACCCTGCGAGCCTGACGCGTCTTTAGGCCCTCAGCCCTTGCGCGTCGGCCTGGCCCAGCCGATGAACTGGGGTGCAACCCGCGCCACCACCGGCCCGTTGAAATCCCAGGTCATGCACCGGCCCATGTAGAACGGCGGCTTGTCGTCTTCAAAACGCGGCAGGCCGGCCTCGCGCCGGCGCACCTCCATGGCATGCGGAATGGTCTGAAACGCTGCCGTGGCCAGATTGAACAGCAGTTCACGCAGGTGCGTGCAGCCCTGCACACCGCCGATGGTCCGGTCAATCGTCTGGCGCCAGCCGGCACCCATGGTCTGGCCCACCATGCGCTGCAGCGTGTCGCCGGCCACACCGCATTCGCCAAACGGTGTCGCGTCCATCGACGACTCAATGAACCGGATGCACAACGTGTCGTCCACCGTCGCGCGTATGAACATGTGGTGGATGGGCGTGCCCGCGGGCATGGGCCCGCTGCTGCTTTCGTAGCTGTAGTGCTTGCTGTCGTGCAGTTCGCCCTCCAGGTCCCACAGTCCGTCGTCGCGCGAAAAGCCGCGAAAGGTGATGGCACGGGTGTGCAGCGGGGATCGGTTAACGGCTGGGCTGAGCATGGACAGGCAGGCAAAGAGATTCAGGTCCCTGATTTTGCCCGTCCGGACTTCACGCGCGTGTCGCGCACGGGCAATACCCATTCATGCAGGCGCCGCGCAAGGGCTTCGGCGGGCCTGACAGGCAATGGCAGGCCGTCCAGCGCCCCGTCGATTGCCAGGTGCGCAAAGCCATGACCCAACGACCAGCCGGTCAGCGCCACCAACGCACCCTCGCCCGGCGCATAGCGCTCGGCAGCCTGCTGCACCTGCATGAACGAGGCACGTGCAGCCTCGGCCAGGACGGGAAACTCATCCTTGCGCGACAACAGTGGACCAAACATCAGCCGGAAGTGGGCGGGTTGCGCCCGCGCGTGCGCGACGTACACATCACCGATGCGCAACAGGGCCTCGCGGGCATCCGGCCGTGCGGCCGCCTCGGCCAGGGCGGCCCCCAGCATTTCGAACGAGCGCGCCGCCACAGCCGCGAGCAGCTCATCCAGGTTGGCAAAGTGGTGGTAGGGCGCCGCATGCGACACACCGGCGACCCGCGCCACTTCACGCAGCGTCAGGCCCACAAGCCCCTGGCTGGCCAGCAATTCGTCGGCGGCCAGCATCAACGTCTCGCGCAGGTTGCCATGGTGGTAGGGACGGTTTTTCGGTGAAGCCATGCCGTATATCTTGACACGAGAAACATTGAGTCGCATGATGCATCAATCTTTCTCCAAGAAAGATAAGGAGGCAACATGTATCACCTCATCGTGCGCAGCAAGCTGCGCCGGGCTTTCGCGGCCATCAACCGCGGCGACTACAGCGCTGTCGTGGGGCAGTTCGCGCCGCGCCACCGGCATGTCATGTATGGCCACCACGCCCTGGCCGGCGAACGGCATACCCATGCCAGCACCGCACAGTGGTATGACCGGCTGCAGCGGCTGCTGCCCGGCCTGCGTTTCGATGTGAAGGACATCGCCGTGACCGGATGGCCCTGGCGCACCGTGGCCACGGTCACCTGGAGCGACCATTTCTACCTGCCCGACGGCACTGCCGGGACCAATGCGGGCGTCCATGAGTTCGAACTGCGCTGGGGCCGCGTGCACGCACTGGCCGTTCACTGCGACACGGCCCGGCTGGCGGCGTACTGCCAGCGGATGGCGCGTTGCGGGCTGGCCGAGGCCGCGGCGCCACCCATCACCGATCTACTCCTCACTGAAAGCGCTGCATGAACCTGCCACTTTCTTCCTGGTTGATGGCCGCCAGCGCCATCACCGTGCTCACGCTGGGCCTGCTGCACCTGGTGTTCACTTTTCATGGCAGGCGGTTTGACCCGCGGGATGACGCTGTACGCCTGGGCATGCAGCAGACCACGCCCCGCCTCACGCGCGAGACCACCATGTGGAAGGCATGGATCGGCTTCAATGCCAGCCACAGCTATGGCGCCCTGCTGTTCGGCCTGGTGTGGGGCTGGCTGGCCCTGCGCCAGCCGGTGCTGCTGGCGCAGTCGTCCTTCCTGCAATGGCTGGGACTGTCGCTGCTGGCCGCCTACACGCACCTGGGCTGGCGCTACTGGTTCAGCATCCCGTTTCGCGGAATTGTGCTGGCCTTGCTGCTGTACGTTACGGCCCTGCTGCTGATCGCGTCCTAGCCCAGCACGATCACCCGCGCCTGGGGCACGCGCGTGTAGGGGTCGTAGCCCAGCAGGCCGGCACGAAAGGTCATTTCCTGGCTTGCCGCGATGCGCCGGCGCTGGGCGGCGGAGGCCTGCGCCATGCTGGCCAGCAGCTCGGGCTCGAAGCGCACCGTGACTGGCGTGGACATCTCGAACAGGGCCTGCGGATCGCGTGCCAGCGCCCATGCAATCACCAGGTTGCCATTGGACAGCTGGACGGCCTGGGCGTTGGGCGGAAACAGGTGGCGGTACACGTCCCAGAAAGCTGTGCGGATCGGGTCCATCAGGCTGCCATCGGCCTGCGGCGTCGCCTCGGGCACCTCGTCGTCGTCCAGCAACCAGGCCAGCGCCGGCGGCTCGGCGTCAAACACGCGCAGCTGCACGCCGTGTGCACGGGCCACCTTCTCGCTGGTGCGGGTCAGGCGCGCAGTGGGGACGACCGAAGCCAGCCGCCTCAGGTGCGACAGCTGACGCGCCACCTGTTCGCCCAGCACGAAGTGTCCGGTGGAGTCCAGGCTCTCTTCGACCTGCAACAGGTTGACCAGCATCAACCGGTCGCCCTGGGCCAGGGTTTCTGCCGCCACCGCGTGAATGCCCTCTACAAAGGCGCCGACATCTGCCGGACCCTTGACCTCCACCCTGACAAATCGCGTCGCGCGAACGACCTGGAATTCCATGGATTTCCCGTCCCGTCACGCACCCGGCACAGGGGCACGTGCGCGTATTGTGATCTGCCTCAGCACATTGCGGGGGCCCGACGCCGACAATACGCCTTTGCCACTGTTTTCCCGGGTCCAACTTCCATGCTGTCATTCCTGCCCCCGGTCATGCGGGGCGTCATTGCCTTTGCCCTGCTGGTCATCAACACGCTCTTCTGGTGCGCCCTGCTGTTTGCCATGTCGCTGGTCAAGCTGGCGCTGCCGCTGGCGTCCGTGCGCCGACGCGTGGACCCGGCGCTCAACGCCATCGCCACGGCCTGGATCAGCTGCAACAGCGCCTGGATGCGCCTGACCCAGAACACTGCCTGGGATGTACAGGGCGTGGACAGCCTGCCCTACCGGGGCTGGTACCTGGTCAATTGCAACCACCAGTCCTGGGTGGACATTTTTGTGCTCCAGCACGTGATGAACCGCCGCATCCCCCTGCTGAAGTTCTTCCTCAAGCAGGAGCTGATCTGGGTGCCGGTGATCGGCGTGGCCTGGTGGGCGCTGGATTTCCCGTTCATGAAGCGCCACGGCAAGGCGGCCATGCGCCGCAATCCCGACCTGCGCCGCCAGGACCGCGAAACCACGCGGCGAGCCTGCGAAAAATTTGCGCTGGTGCCCACCAGCGTCATGAACTTCGCCGAAGGCACGCGGTTTACCGCCGCCAAACACCGCGCGCAGTCATCGCCTTACCGCCACCTGCTCAAGCCCAAGGCCGGGGCGCTTGCCCTGGCGCTCAACGCCATGGGCGAGCAGTTTCATTCGCTGGTGGACGTGACCATCGTTTACCCCGGCGGCGTGCCCACGTTCTGGCAGTTCCTGTGCGGCCGCGCGCCGCGCATCATCCTGCGCGCGCGCCAGCTGCCCATACCGGCGGAATTCACCAGCGGCGACTACGACAGCGACAGCGAATTCCGCGGTACCTTCCACCGCTGGCTGGCCGGATTGTGGGAATACAAGGACGCCGAAATCAGCGCCCTGCTGGGTGAGCCTGCCAGCAGTCCGGTTACAGCGCGTTCAGCGGGATCTTGAGGTAGGCGACGCCGTTGGCTTCGGCGGGCGGCAGATCCCCCGCGCGGATGTTCACCTGCACGGCCGGCAGGATCAGCACGGGCATGTCCAGCGTGGCGTCGCGCGCGGTGCGCATGGCCACAAAGTCGCCTTCACTCACACCATCGTGCACGTGAATGTTGCCGGCACGCTGGGCTGCCACCGTGGTCTCCCAGGCAGGTTCGCGCCCCGCAGGCGGATAGTCGTGGCACATGAACAGCCGGGTGTCGCCCGGAAAGGCCAGCAACTTGCGCACCGACTGGTACAGCGCAGGTGCACTTCCACCCGGGAAGTCGCAGCGGGCCGTGCCTACATCGGGCATGAACATCGTGTCGCCCACGAACACCGCATCGCCCACCTGGTAAGCCATGCAGGCAGGTGTGTGGCCCGGCACGGACACCGCCTGGGCTTGCAGTGCTCCGATGGCAAAGGTTTCGCCATCGTGCAGCAGATGGTCAAACTGGTGGCCGTCGGGACGGAACTCGGGCTCCAGATTGAAGATGCGCTTGAACACGTCCTGCACCTGGGTGATGGCCGCGCCGATCGCAATCCTGCCGCCCAGCTTCCTGCGCAGGTAATGTGCCGCAGAAAGGTGATCGGCATGGGCATGCGTTTCCAGGATCCACGCAACCTGCAGCTGCTTTTCCTGCACAAAGGCGATCAGCTTGTCAGCCGATGCCGTACGGGTACGGCCGGACTTGGGGTCGTAGTCGAGCACTGAATCGACGATGGCGCAGGCCGCGCCCTCTTTCTCATAGACCACATAGCTCACAGTCCAGGTGGCCGGATCGAAGAAGCCTTTGACGATGGGGTTCATGAATGCTCCGTGATGCTGTTCGATTGCAATTTTTATAGTATATTGACAAATAGTTTATTAATCAATAGAATATTTATCGATCAATTGAAAAGGGACTTCGCATGCAGTCAGATACCGTGATGGACATCAGCATCCTGCGCCAGTCAGCTGATGCTGCCAGCCGGCTCATGAAGGCACTGTCCAACCCGGACAGGCTGCTGTTGCTGTGCCAGCTGGCCCAGGGCGAAAAGCGCGTGGGCGAACTGGAAGAAATCGTGGGCATCGTGCAACCCACGCTGTCGCAGCAACTGGGCGTGCTGCGCGACGAGGGGCTGGTCAGTACCCGACGCGAAGGCAAGAACATCTATTACCGCATTGACAGTCCGCAGGCGCTCGCCGTGCTGGGCGTTCTGTACGTGCAATTTTGTGGCAACCCCTAGGAGCAAATCACATGACCATTGACTGGGCACATTTCACGCCATGGGCCTCGTTGGCCGGCGGCATTCTGCTGGGGTTGGCCTCGGCGCTGTTCATCCTGTTGAACGGCCGCATCCTGGGCATCAGCGGCATTCTGGGCGGCCTGCTGCGGCCGGTCAAAGGCGAGATGGGCTGGCGGGTCGCCTTTCTGGCGGGCCTGCTGGCGGCACCACTGCTTTACCTTGCCGTAGCCGGCCCTACCCCTGCCCGCGTTGATGCCGGCTGGCTCACGCTGGTGGTCGCCGGCGTGCTGGTCGGCGTAGGCACGCGTTATGGCTCGGGCTGCACCAGCGGCCACGGCGTATGTGGCCTGTCCCGCCTGTCCCCGCGCTCACTGGTGGCCACGCTGGCCTTCATGGGCACTGGCTTTGTCACGGTCTTTGTCGTGCGTCACGCCTTCGCGTGAAGTTCATCCCCATCCAGGAGCATTTCCATGCAACATCGCATCACCGAATTCGCCGTGGGCCTGCTGTTCGGCATCGGCCTGATCCTGTCGGGCATGACAGACCCCGGCAAAGTCATCGGCTTTCTTGACCTGGCCGGCGCCTGGGATCCATCACTGGCGCTGGTCATGGGCGGCGCGATCGCGGTCGGCGTCTTCGCGTTCGCGTTGGCCAAAAAGCGCACGCGCACTTTCCTGGGTGGCGCGTTGCACCTGCCCAAGTCCAATGACATCGACCGCCGGCTGGTGGCAGGCAGCCTGCTGTTTGGCGCCGGCTGGGGACTGGCAGGCTTTTGCCCCGGACCTGCACTGGTGTCGCTGGGCGCCGGCCAACCGAAGGCTGCCGTGTTTGTGGTGGCCATGGTCGCTGGCATGGCCCTGTTCGAGCTGCTGGAGCGTCTGCAGGCTCGCAAATGATGCGCAGATTGCCCCCGTGGTTGCCTGACTGGCTGCGCCAGTACCGGCCAGCCTGGTTCGCTGGCGACCTGACAGCCGGCATCATCGTCACGGTGATGCTGATTCCGCAGAGTCTGGCCTATGCTTTGCTGGCCGGGCTGCCGCCCGAAGCAGGGCTGTACGCCAGCATTCTGCCGATCATCGCGTATGCCCTGCTGGGCTCCAGCATGACGCTGGCCGTTGGCCCGGTGGCAGTGGCTTCGCTGATGACCGCCAGCGCGCTGCAACCGCTGGCCACGGCAGGATCCACGCAGTACGTGGCGCTGGCAATGCAGTTGTCTCTGCTGTCGGGCTTGATGCTGCTGGCCTTTGGCGCGCTACGGCTGGGCTTTCTGGCGTACTTCCTGAGCCATCCTGTCATCAGTGGTTTCATTAGCGGGTCGGCCGTGCTGATCGCCGTGGGCCAGATCAAGCACATCCTGGACGTCAAGGTGGCGGGCAGTGATGTACCGCAAGTACTGCAGGGCCTGACCGCAGCACTGCCCCATACACAGCCTGTCACGCTGGCCATCGGCCTGGCCAGCCTGTTGTTCCTGTGGGGTGCGCGCCGCTACCTGTCGCGCCAGCTGCGGCGTATGGGCGTGGATGCCAAGGCCGCAGATTTGCTGACCAGGCTGGCCCCCATGGCCGCTGTGATCGCATCCACCGCCGTGGTGGGCCTGCTGCGGCTGGATCAGTCCGCCAGCGTGAGCGTGGTGGGCGCCGTACCGCGCGGGTTGCCGCAGCTGGGCCTGACCCTGCCGGGCATGGACACACTGGCCCTGCTGTGGCTGCCCGCGCTGCTGATCTCCCTGGTGGGCTTTGTGGAAAGCGTGTCGGTGGCGCAATCTCTGGCGCTCAAGCGGCAGCAACGAATTGTCCCCAATCGCGAACTGATGGGCCTGGGCGCGGCCAATGTGGCCAGCGCGCTGTCGGGCGGCTACCCGGTGACAGGAGGCTTCGCGCGATCAGTGGTCAACTTTGCCGCCGGCGCACAAACACCGCTGGCAGGTGTGATCTCGGCCGTGCTGATGGCGGTGGTGATCGCCGCACTGACGGGCTGGTTCCACTTCCTGCCCCATGCGGTGCTGGCCGCCACCATCATCGTTGCGGTGACGTCACTGATCGACCTGGACATCCTGCGCCATGCCTGGCACTACGACCGCGCGGACGCACTGTCGCTGCTGGTTACGGCCGCCGGCGTGGTGCTGCTGGGTGTAGAGGCCGGCATCCTGATGGGCGTGACGCTGTCACTGGGCACCATCGTCTGGCGCAACACCCATCCACACATTGCCGTGGTCGGCCGCCTGCCGGGCACCCAGCACTTTCGCAATGTCGAGCGCTATGTGGTGCAGACCGTGCCCGGCCTGCTGGCCGTGCGGGTCGACGAAAGCCTGTTCTTTGCCAATGCCACGGTCGTGGAAGACCGCATTGAAGCCCTGCTGGCGCGCGATGCCGGGGTGCGGCGGGTGGTGCTGATCTGCTCGGCCATCAACCAGATCGACTCCACCGCGCTGGGTGTGCTCACGCAGATGGAGCGCAACCTGGATGCGCGAGGCATCGAGTTCACCCTCGCCGAAGTCAAGGGCCCTGTGATGGACCGCCTGCGCGAGACTTCGCTGGGCCAGCGGCTGCAGGGCAAGGTGTTCCTGAGCACCCACGACGCGTTCATGCAGCCGGTGCCAGAGCCTCCCAGGCAGTGAGGGTTTCGGCGGCGTACATCAGCGCCGGGCCGCCGCCCATGTACACGCACACGGCCAGCATCTCTTCCAGCTCGGCGCGCGTGCAGCCCAGCTTGTGCAATGCCTTCACATGAAAGGCAATACAACCTGAACAGCGCTGCGTGATGCCGATGGCCAGTGCCATCAGTTCCTTGTGGCGCGAGCTGATGGCACCGTCAGCCATCGCGGCGCGGGCCACCTGTCCGAAACCCTGCATGGCCTCGGGCTGCGTTTTGCGCAACTGTGCCAGCTGGGTATTGAGACCCTGCATCAGGGTCGCATGGTCAAGTGTGCTCATGATGACGCCGGTAATTTCGATACCATCACTGTGCACCTGCGCGAGCTGCCGTGGATTGATCCTTGTCATGCAGCATGCAGGTCAGTCGCCACCGGAAGACATGGCGGCTGGACCGACCGGTGATTCAGCCCGTCAGGGCCTGGTAGGCCGTTCGCGTCTGTGGCGACACCGAAGCCACCACTTGCGCGTATGCCGTCTGGTGGCGTGCCAGCAGCCGAGCCGACGCCACCATGCGCGATTTGCAGAACCAGTGACACGTGTGCTGCAACAGGAAAAGTTCGGCGCACAGCATGAACGCCCGATCACGCGCCGGCATGTCCACAGCGTCCACCATGCGGCCAATGCCGTCGGCGTGCACCACCAGCGCCTGGCGCAGGTCAAATGTGGCCGCCGGCAGGATCTGCGTGACCCAGGGCAGGTACAGCGGGAAGCGGCTGACGCGTGCACGGGGCGCCTGCACCTGGGCGAAATCAACGGCCAGAGCCCGCATCTGGCTTGCCAGGGCCTGTTCGGTCGACTGCAGCATGCTGAAGATCTGCCCGCGCCGCTCACCGTCGGTTTCGCCCAGCGCGCGCAGGTAGCCCTGCGTCAGGGTCTCCATGTGTTTTTCGATCTGGTGCGGGCCCAGGTGGCTGGCCAGCAGGGCGATCCGCTGGCGCTGGTCACCCGTTCGGACAAACCACAGGGCAACGGCAGCGAGGATCGCCAGGGAAAGCAGGTTCATGATGGCCCCGAGTGTACTGAGCAGCTGCGACACAATGGGCAACTTACCGAGGAGACACCATGACAGCCCGACCCCTCCTGGCCATCGCGCTGGCAACCGCCCTTGCCGCCAGCGCACACGCGCAGCGCGTGCCCATGGATATCAGCGACGGCCACTTCACCGCGCAGTCGCTCGTACAGGGGGTTTCGGCCACCGCCGGCCAGTGCGCGACGGTGGCGCAGGCCGTATGGGCGCAGACTGCAGACGGCACGGGCGAATGCATCCGCTACTGGGCTGCCGGCCTGCCTGCCGCCGCGCCGGTAGCGCGCGTGCTGGTCTACATACCCAGTGACCAGCTTGCTTTTGACCAGGCCGAGGCCAGCTACACCACGCGCAGCCCGAAGATCATGCAGGGCCTGGTGGACGGCATGCAGATGCGCGCCGGCGTGCCATTCATCCTGCTGTCGCGCCCGGGCACCTTTGGCTCGTCCGGCGAGCACAAACAACGCCGCCGCGAACTGGAGCCGCGCCTGATGTCGGCGGCGCTGGACGCAATCAAGGCCCGCCATGGCATTGGCGAACTGGTGCTGGTGGGCCTGAGTGGTGGTGGTCACATCGTGGCGTCGCTGCTGGGCTGGCGCTCCGACATCGTGTGCGCAGTGCCCACGTCATCCGTGTCGTCACCCCGGCTGCGCTGGCAGGGCATGGGCCGCACCGCCGACCTGACAGGCTACACCGATTCGCATGAACCGGTGGACCACCTGCGCCGGGAAGTGTTTCACCCGCAGTTGCGGGTATTTGTACTGGGCGACCCGAAAGACAGCAATGTGGTGTGGGCCACCCAGACCCCGCTGGCAGACCGGCTGAAGGCGCTGGGTGCCGACGTGACGCTGCTGCACGGCGAAGGCAGCGACACCCAGCGTCACGTGCTGGGCAGCTCAGGCCAGCGCGTGGGAGCCATGTGCCTGCGCGGCGCCAGCACCCAGGAGATCCAGGACATGGCCGCACGCGGGCTCAAGGGCTAGCCACAGGCCAAGCCCCCACACGCCACAGCTGCGTCAGCGCGGCTCGTCGTCAATGGCCTTTTGCACCGCCTGGTAGAACGCCTCGCGCTGCGCACCCAGGGCGCGGTCGTTCGCACCGGTGCCCCAGTTGGCATTGAGCGCCACCACCAGCTTGCGCTTGGGGTCGATGAAGATGCCCTGGCCGAAAATGCCGCGCGCCGAGTAGCTGCCATCGGCATAGGTCCACCACTGGTAGCCATAGCCACGGTCCGGCACGCCAATGGGCATGCGCGTGCCGGTGGCCTCGGCCAGCCAGCCGTCGGGCACGATGCTTTTGCCGCCGACCATGGCGCCATTCAGGATGAACTGCCCCACGCGGGCGAAGTCACGGGTGGCGGCCTGGATGCAACAACCGCTGATCTCCTGTCCAGTCCTGCTCAGGATCCAGGTGGCCTGTTGCTGCATGCCCGCGGGCACCCAGATTTTTTCCGACAGGTAGTCAGCAAGGGGCTTCTTCGTGGCCTGCGAGATCAGGATGCCGACCAGGTTGGTCTCGCCGGTGCTGTAGTGCCAGCGCGTACCGGCAGGCGCCGCGCGCGGCAGGCGGCGCATGTAGCTGACCAGCGCGTCCACGCCGTCTTCGGGCTTGTGGTTGTTGAAGCGGGCCACATCGGACTGGGGGTCGGCATAGTCTTCGTTCCAGCGCACGCCAGAAGTCATGGTCAGCAGCTGGCGGATGCTCACATCGTCATAGGCCGAGCCCTTCATCTGAGGGATGTAATCGCTGACCTTGTCGTCCATGCTCTTGATGTGCCCGTCGCGGATTGCCGCGCCCACCAGCGTGGACGTCATTGACTTGGCGACCGAAAAACTGGTCCAGCGCCCTGTGGCATCAAAGCCCAGACCGTACCGTTCCAGCCGCAGCTTGCCATCATGCAGCACCACCACGGCCGCGCTGCGTTGCGCGGCCATGAAGGCGTCCACATCCACCGACAGCTTCAACGGCGGACCCGGCGGCAGCGGCGAAGGTGCATTGCCCGCAGCCACCGGACGCGCCTTGGCCAGCAGGGGAATACGGTCCAGCGCACGAAACGCGGCGTCGCGTTGCGGCACGGTCCAGAACAGCAGGTCGCGATTGGTCGGCACGGTGGCCAGCAGGCCCCGTGTCTCCTTGTCCAGGCTGAACCAGCCGGCAGTACCGGCAACAGCCGCTGCGGCCAGCAGGCCGAGGGCAACTTTTTTGACTGGCTTCATGCCGATAACCCCCCATGGTCGTTGGTGCCCCGGTGCGGGGCCCAGAACCCTATTCTCTCGTATAGGGGGATTCAAAACATACAGGGCGCCCGCTACGCTGGCCGGCATGCACAGGTCAACCAACATGCGTCATATGGCTGCCAGCTGCCTCTTGTTGGGCTTGTGGGCGTCAAGTTCTGTCGCGGCCTGCGAGCACCGGCTCGACAAACTTGCCGAACTTGGCGTCAAGGCGGGTCCGCCCCTCACCGCTGAACAGGTCGAACGCGTGAACATGGTGGTGACGGATGAACAGGGCAGGACTTACATCACGCCATTTGGCGAAAACCACGCCAAATGGGTCGCTTTCAAATCAAGTCTGCGGTCCCTGGATCGATTCGTTGCGTTCGACGCATCGCCGCAACTTGCCGCACAACTCGGCATACGACTGGACGGTCACGCCATTGTCCGGGGCAAGTGTGTCGTCGGTTTTCTGAAAAGCGCAACACACTGAAGCCCCCTGGTTGCATGGTGATGGCACTTTGTGCGCGCCCCTACGGGGGAAAGTGCAACAGCTGGCGACTTTCGAAAAAACGTGCCTTGCCGGTGATGGGGTCGCAAAACGCAATGCGCTGCGCCAGCAACCGAAGAGGGTTGTGCATTTCGTCACCGCCTTGGGGCATCAACACCGGGTAGATGCGGTCGCCCAGGATCGGCAGGCCCAGCGCCGCCATGTGCACGCGCAGCTGGTGTCGTTTGCCGGTCAGCGGCCGCAGGCGATAGCGGGCATGCGCGCCCTGCGTTTCAATCCATTCGATCCCGGTGCTGGCGTTGGGTGTACCTGTCGGGTCGTGCGGCAATTCGCGCATGCGCATGAAATGGTCGCCGTCCACCAGCGTAGTGGCGCGCGTGAGCGGAAAGCGCAACGTTGTGCCAGCCGGGCTGGGTGCAATCGCCTCATAGGTCTTGGCTACCCCACGATTGAAGAACAGCCGGTGGTAGTGCGCACAGGTAGCCGGTTGCTTGGCCAGCAACACCACGCCGGCTGTTTCCCTGTCCAGCCGGTGCAAGGGCGTCAGCGTATCCAGCCCCAGCTGGCGGCGCAACCGTACCAGCAGCGTCTGCCGCAGGTAGCCGCCCGAGGGCGTGACGGGCAGGAAATGTGGCTTGTCGGCGACCACCAGCAGTTCGTCTTCAAACAGTACGCTGATCCCGGTCGGGTCGGGCGTTTCGGCTGGCACGCTGCGGTAGTAGTACAGCTTGCCATGGGGCGCATAGGCTTGCTGGGGCGCAACGCAACGGCCGGCCTCGTCCACCACCAGCCCCTGCGTCATGCGTTCACGCCACTGCCCGGCGTCAACCTGCGGGAAGCGCTGCACCAGAAAATCGAGCAGGGTGGCCCAGGGGCCTTCGGGCAGGCCGACCTGGCTTGCCCCCACACCGTCGCGCATGGGCAGCATGGTCAGACGCTGGCGGCCAGCCGCCGCGCACGTGCCAGACGCCAGGCGCCGTCGGGTTCCGCCTGATAGACCTCTTCCAGCGTGGTGGCAGTCTCGCGCAGCTGCGTGTCCAGCGCCACGCGGTTGTCAAACACGAAGCACTCGCCGAGCCAGTCGCGGTGCGCATCGGGCATCTGCTCGAAGTAGTTGAGCACACCGCCTTCGAGCTGGTACACCGGCAGGTCCAGGTCGCGCATCCAGGCGCTGGTCTTTTCGCATCGGATGCCCCCCGTGCAATACATGGCCACGCGCCGTCCCTGTGCCCGCCACTGGGCCGCATGGGCCTGCACATAGGCCGGAAAGTCGCGAAAACTGTGCACACCCGGATCAATTGCGCCCTGGAAGTGACCCAGGCGGAACTCAAAACTGTTGCGGTTGTCCAGCAGCACCACATCCGGTGCGTTGATCAGCGCACGCCAATCCTTGGGGGCCACGTTGATGCCGGTGCGGCGCGCGTCCACGCCCTCAACGCCCAACGGCACAATTTCCTTCTTGACGTGCACTTTCAGCCTGGCAAACGGCGGTGTCTGACAGGCGCTGCGCTTGAAGGCCATGCCGGTAAAGGCGCCGGCAAAGGCGGCGTCTTCAAGCAACGCTTGTTCGATGCCGTCCACCGCATCCAGGGTGCCAGCCAGCATGCCGTTGATGCCCTCGGTGGCCAGCAGGACGCTGCCGGTCAGGCCACCGCGTTGCGCGAACAGCTGCCGCAGCTGCACCGCCATGCCGTCGGGGTCTGTGAGCTGGACGAACTTGTAGAAGGCGGTGTGAACCAGGGCGGGCATGGGCCGGATTTTCCCACGCGGCTTGCGGGCCGCCGCTGTATAACCACGCCATGCACTGGTCCGCTGCCCTGCTCCGCCTTGTTCCTGCCTGGCTCGGCCTGAGTCTGTGCGCGGGGGTGCAAGCGCAGGACGATTCATGGCAGCTGGCCCTGGGCAACCCGCGCGAAGTGCTGGCAGAGCTGCGCGAAGAGGTGGTGAGCATCCCGCTTTTGAACGCCACCGCGCAAGAAAAGGCCTTTCCCCTCACGGGCACGCTGTTCCAGCCGCCCGGCGCCGGGCCCTTTCCCCTGGCGGTGCTGAGCCACGGCAGCCCTGGGCGCGCGCGCGACCGCGACATCATGGGCCGCTACCGCCTGGTCCCCCAGATCCGGGAGCTTTTGCACATGGGCCTGGCCGTGCTGGTGCCCATGCGCCGCGGCTACGGCGCGTCGCCCGGCGACTTTGCCGAAGGCTTCGGCTCGTGCGCCGCACCGCGCTTTGACAAGTCAGGCAGCGAGAGCGCACGCGACGTGCTGTCCGCCATTGACTACGCCCGGGGCCGCGCCACGCTCAACACGCAAAAGATCGTGCTGGTGGGGCAGTCGGCGGGTGGCTTTGCGTCGCTGGCCGCGGCGGCGCAGGCACCGGGGGGCGTGGTGGGCGTCATCAACATGGCGGGCGGGCGTGGCGGCAACGGCCGCGACGGCATGCCCTGCGCGCCGCAGGCCATGGCTGCCGTGATGGCCGCGTACGGCGCCACCACCCAGGCCCCCGTGCTGTGGCTGTACGCGGAAAACGACAAGTACTTTGGCCCCGACATTTCTCGGGCCTGGCACGCTGCCTTTGAACAAGCGGGCGGCAAGGGTCGCTACGTGCTGGTCCCGCCGCACGGCAACGACGGGCACCTGCTGTTTTATGCGGCAGACGGCGCGGCCATATGGTCGCCCATCGTGCGGGCTTTTTTGCACGACGCCGGGCTCCAGGCAACGCACCGGCCGGCACCGGGCGTAAAGTAATGCGTTACCCAAATGCATACTCGGCGGCTCCGCCGGCCACGCACATCCCATGAACATCACCCCCGCCCTCGTCACCGCCTTCGCCCCCACCGGCCGCCTGCGCGCGTCCATCAACACCGGCAACCCCATCCTGGCCGCGCCTGATCCTGCCACCGGCACGGCCCGGGGCGTGTCGGTGGACCTGGCGCGCGGATTTGCGCAGCGGCTGGGGGTAGAGCTGGAGCTGGTGGTGTTTGACACCGCGGGCAAGTCGGTGGACGCCGTGACGCAGGAGCGGGCCGACATCGGTTTTTTTGCCATCGACCCCAAGCGCGGCGAAGGCATCCACTTCACCGCCGCCTATGTGCTCATTGAAGGCTGCTACGCCGTACGTAACGATTCACCGCTGACCGACATGGCCCAGGTGGACAGCGCCGGCACGCGCGTGGTGGTGGGCCAGGGCAGCGCGTACGACCTGTACCTGAGCCGCGAACTGAAGCACGCCACCCTCCTGCGCGCGCCCAGCTCGCCGGCCGTGGTGCCGCATTTCATGGAGCAAGGCGCCGATGTGGCCGCCGGCGTGAAGCAACAACTGCAGGCCGATGCGCAACGCCTGGGCGGCCTGCGCCTGCTGCCGGGCCGCTTCATGGTGATCCAGCAGGCCATGGGCAGCCCGCGCAGCCGTGGCACCCAGGCCGCCGCGGTGCTGGCCACCTATGTGGAAGACATGAAGCGCAGCGGCTTTGTGGCCGACGCGCTGGCGCGGCACGGAATCAGCGGGGCGGCCGTGGCGCCATAACCCATGGCCACCCCGCTGAACTTCCGCCATCTTTATTACTTCTGGGTCGTTGCCAAGGAAGGCGGCATATCGCGCGCGGCTGAACGGTTGGGCATGGCGGTGCAGACCGTCAGCGCCCAGGTCCGCGCGCTGGAGCAGGAGCTGGGCCACGCGCTGTTCAAGCCCGCGGGCCGCGCGCTGGTGCTGACCGAGGGCGGCGAGGCTGCCATGGTGCTGGCCGAGCAGATCTTCCAGCTGGGCGAGGCATTGTCCGCGGCCGTGCGCGAGGCCGCCACCGGTGTGGGCATGCGCCTGCGCGTGGGCATCTCCGACGGCCTGCCCAAGCTGGTAGTACGCCACTTGCTGCGACCCGCCGTGGCCGACACTGGCGCGCGGCTGCTGTGCCATGAAGATGAATTTGACCGCCTGCTGGCCGATCTGGCGCTGCACAAGCTGGACGCGCTGCTGGCCGACCGCGCCGCGCCCACCAACAACCCCAACCTGCGCCTGTACAGCCACAAGCTGGGTGAGGCACCGCTGGCCTGGTTTGCGCCGGCCGCCATGGCCGATCAGCTCCCCGGTAAACGCCGCCTGCGTTTTCCGGCCTGCCTGGCCCAGATGCCGGTGCTGCTGCCCACAGGACATGCGGCGGTACGCCCGCGCATCGACCACTGGCTGGAACGCGAAGGGCTGCGACCAAACATCGTTGGCGAATTTGAAGACAGCGCGCTGCTGGCGGCGTTCGGCCGCAGCGGCATGGGCGCGTTTCCGGCATCGCGCCTGTCGGCGCAGGAGCTGCTGGCCGACCCCGGCATCGTGCAGCTGGGCGACAGCCCCGACTTGCTCGAAGCGTTTTACCTGATCTCGGCCGAAAGAAAAATCCAGCATCCGCTGGTGCAGCGGATGCTGGATGGCCTGAAGAACGCGACGCCAGGCTGAGGCGCCGCCTGGGGCTCAGACGCCCCGCGCACTACGCGCCCGGGGTGACCTGCTGGATGCCAGCCACCACCCAGCCGCCAAAGCCGGCGCGCGGCTTGGTCAGGTGCCAGATTTCGTCCAGGTCTTCCGTATCGGCATGAGCCTGGTCACGGATGCCGCCGGTGAAGCGGACGCTGACGATGTAGCGGTCGCTTTCTTCCACCACTTCCAGCACCTGGGCGTTCAGGCCGAACACCTGCGTCTGCTGGGCCGCGTCACCACGCTCCTGCAGCTGGGCGCTGACCTCGTCGAACATCTGCGGCGTGAGGTAGTCACGCAGACGTTGCAGGTCGCGCGCATCGTTGGCCGCCTGCAGCGCCATGAACTGCTGCGTTGCATTGCGAGCAAACCCCGCGGCATCAAAGTCTGCAGGCAGTGCCGAGGGCTGCGTGGCTGCAGCGGTCGCACCACTCAGCGCCGAGCCGATGCGCGTGCCGCCTGCGCCGCCCGGGCCTCCCGCCGGCTGGCCGCCAAAGCCGCCACCAAAGCTGCCACCGGCCTGGCCGCCCATGCCCGCACCAGCCGTTGCAGGCGTCGCCTGACGGGCCATGCGGTTGCGCATCACAAAGCCGACGACAGCCAGCACCACCAGACCCAGCAACATGAACAGCATGAAGTTCGCCATGGCCTCGCCAAAGCCGAAATGCGACGCGAGCGCCATCAGGCCGATACCGGCCGCCAGGCCGGCGATCGGGCCCATCCAGCTGCGCTTGGCCGCGGCAGCTGCCGGGGCAGCAGCTGCCGCGGTCGCGCCGGCAGCGGTCGCCGCCTGGGCCGGCGAACCCGGGGTGTTGGCGGGAGTGGCCGGTTGCGTCGTCTGCTGGCGCTGCATGCCGGTGGACTTGGCGCCACCCAGCCGCTTGGCTTCTGCATCAAAGGCCATCGTGGTGCCCAGTGCAAGCACCAGCGCAGCCAGGCCAATTACCTTTTTCATGAGGGTCTCCTTCGTGTGAAATCGCAATAAGGGCTCCACCATACGCGTGCGTGACATCTTAAAAAATCAGCATCAGACTTCAATTGATTTAGGAAAAACCTGCAAATCAAGCCACCAACCCGACACCTGCTGCGGGTTGGTTCAGTGCCGCAAGGCAGCAAACAGCGCGTTGAAAATCGCGTCGCGATCCACGCCATGGGCCTCGCGCATCCAGTGCCGTCCTAGCTGCGCCTGCCAGCGCCTGTCGTTGTCCAGCAACGGCGTACGCACAAACTCACTGGGCACCCAGGCAGGTCGGATCGCCCAGGCGATGCAGATCAGATCCCAGATCACCCAGCTGTGCGGCTCGCCCGCTTGCGTTGGGTTGGCGCCCAGAATGGACCACAACGGGTTGTGGGTGAACAGCTGGTGCAGGTAGCGGCCCATGGGCCCACTGCCCTGCACGTAACGCTCCATCTCGGCCAGCGACAGGCGCAGCTGCGCGCCCACGTGATAGCCGGGCAGATACACATGGGGCACGCCGCTGTCCAGCAGCCACTGGCTGGCCCACAGGTCCTGCTCCAGATTGAAGCTGTGGTTCACGTGCGGCGCGTGGCTGGGATAGCCGCTGGTCCACACGACCACGATGCGCTGCGCGATCTCGGGTGCCAGCAGCAGGGCACTGGCAATGTTGGTCACGCAGCCCAGGGCCAGCACATACAGCGGTGGCCCGTCAGGGTCATGCTCGCGTGCGGTGGCAATCAGGTGGTCCACCGCCTCACTGCGCACCGGCGCGTGTGGGTGTGCCATGTAGGCGGTTGCGCCACGGAACACCCGGCCCTCGTGCGGCAAGCCCAGCAGGTCATGGACCTTGATGATTTCCTGGTAGCTGCGCTCCATGCCTTCTGCCGGCGGGTTGAAAGGCGGCGCATCGGGCGCCGCAGCCGGATAACTGGCGCGCCGGTGCGCAAATGAAAACGGAACTGCATAGACAGCCGCCACGTCCAGCTGCAAAGGACTGCGCAGTGCCCAGGCCAGGGCAAACTGGTCGTCGATTTCGTTGGCGGCATCGGTGTCGATGACCACGCGCACACGGCCGGCAGGCAGGGCCAGCCGGTCGCGGTACCAGTCGTCCGGCCGCTGCAGTTTCAGGGCGTCAATCAATGCGTTTCTCCTTGGCGCTGGTGCTGCAGCCGCGCCCAGTCTGCTGGCTCGTCCACGTCCCACAGTGGGGGCATCTCCTGCCAGCGGGCACCCGCCGCCAGCAGCCGTTCGCGAGTTTGCGCCATCACCCGCGCAGTGCTCCAGTCGATGCCTTCAAACACCAACGGCAACGGCCGGCTCATGCCGATCAGCACATAGCCGCCGTCTTCGGCGGGAATCAGCACTGCGTCATGGTGTTGCAGCACATCGGCAGCCTGTTGCAACACCTGGGGTGTGAGTACCGGGCAGTCCGTGCCCACGATCAGCAGCGGCATGCCGCGCACACCGGCAAAATGCCGGCGCATGACCTCGCCCATGCGCATCCCCAGGTCGCCGCCGGGCTGCGGCACACAGTCCACACCATGCCGCGCTGCCAGTGCGCTGAAAAACCGGTGCTGCACTGCGGGGGCGCACCACAGGATCACGGGGCCCGTCGCGGCAGCACGCGCCGTGATCAGCGTCTGCAAGGCAAAACCGCGCTGGGCCCGGGCTGCGCCTGCCGCACCCAGCGCGGGGATCAGCCGGGTTTTGGCCAGACCGGGTACCGGCGCCTTGGCCAGGACGGCCACCGCAGCCGGCGCTCGACCGTTGTAGCCGTACCGCGCGGCCAGCGCCTGCGGTTCGGCCCCCAGGAAGTACGCCGCGCGCAGCCGCCACATGAGCACAATGGTGCGCCACAGGCCATGCTGATCCCAGCGCCGTCCGGAGGTGGTCACCCTGGCGGACAGACAGGCTGGCGCCCCCACCCGCCGCAGGCGGCGGCAAAGGTCGACGTCCTCCATGAGCGGTTGTGGGGCAAAGCCGCCTGCAGCCTGGAACACCGCACGCCGCACAAACAGGGCCTGGTCGCCGGTCGCGATGCCGGTGATGCGGGATCGCACGTTCATCAGCGCTGCCACCACGGGCAACAGCGGGTGTTGGCCCTGGATACGCACGTCAAAGCGCCCCCATGCGTGCCCCGCCTGCATCGCCTGCGCAACCAGTGCATCGGCTTGCGGCGGCAATTCGGTGTCGGCATGCAGGAACAGCAGGGTGTCAGCCCGTGCGGCACAGGCCCCGGCGTTCATTTGTGCGGCTCGCCCTCGCGGCGCAACCAGCACCCGGTCGGCCAGCGCATGGGCTGCGGCCGTGCTGCCGTCGGTGCTGCCGCCGTCCACCACCAAGAGCTGCACACCCCGCGCACGCAGGGCCTGCAGCGACTGGAGCCGCCGTGCCAGGTCGGCGCCTTCATTGAGTACCGGCATGATGACGGCCAGCGTCATGGCGAAAGCGCCCCGCCCAGCGCAAGCTCCAGCATGTCGAATTCTTCGCGCATGCGGGCCACCACCTCCGCGCTCAGGTAGTGGTCCACCCGGTTGCGCACATGTGCCACCAGTGCGGCGTCGCTGTGGCCGGCGGACCAGTCCTCACCCAGGTCATCGGCGGGGGCATCGGCAGCCGACAGCACGCGCCATTTGGCGCACCAGGTGACGGACCACAGCCACATGGCTCGGCGTAACGGCACATGCCAGGCCTGCGCCGGCCCGGCCACACGCGGGCCGACGGCGTCCGCCCAGGTGGCATAGGCGCCACGCACCTGCCCGGGCGTCAGCTCGGCGCGGGTTTCGATGTCCCAGGTGGTGGAGGTGTAGAGCGTGGCATGGGCAATGTCCAGCGCAGGGTAGCTGTAGCGGCACTTTTCCAGGTCCACCAGAACGGCGCGGCCGCTGTCCTTGACGATGAAGTTCCCCGGATGGCCGTCGAATGCGATCAGGTGCCGCGGCGGCCGGTCGTCGGCTGCGCACAGCGCGTTCAGCCGCTGCAATTCCTGCGTCACGGCCTGCGCCACGCTGGCGGGCACAGCAGCTGCGGCAAGGTACTGCGCCTGGCCGGCCAGCTCCTCATACAGAGCTGCCAGTGCATCGCCGTCATCCAGCAGCGGCCGGCGCGCCTGGGGCGACGGCAGGGCCAGGGCGTGCAGCGCCGCCAGGGCCTGCACGATGGCAGGCAAGTCTGCCGGCAACACGGCGGTGCGCCCCGTGATTTCCTGCACCAGCAGAGCCCCGCGCGGCAGTACGGCCGACGGGGCCAGCACACCGCTCAGCCGCGGCGCATGGCCGCCGGCGGCGGCACGCTCAAAGCATGCCGCCTGGTAGGCCAGGTTGTCGGCCGGGTTCAGGCCCATCTGGCTTTGCTTGGGTATGCGTGCCAGCAGGCCGCTGCCGGTGATGCGCACGTGGTCGTGCGCCAGACCCTTGTCGGCCAGCCGCACCAGTGCGGCGCCGGCCCAGGGACTGCCGTCGTCGCGCAGGGATGCGGCCAGGCGGGTGGTCAGGGTGGCGCTGTCGTCACGCATGGGCGTTCATGGCGGGGCCCGCACGCTGCGGCACGGGTGTTGGAAAGCCTGAATGCTAACGGCACGCCGCGTGCCGCGTGCTCAGCACAGCACAGCGGCTTCGATCTGGCGGCGGGCCCGGTGCAGGCGCACAAACATGGCATCGGGCGTGATACCCAGCTGGCGGCAGACCGTTTCGGTCGGCTCGTCGTCTATCGCACGGCGCCACATCACGTCACGCAAGGCGGCGGGCAGCCGGTCGATGCAGGCCAGCGTGCGGGCCAGCCGCTCGCGTTGCTCGGCCTTTTCTTCGGGGCGCGGGGCGCTGCAGGCGGTGTCGTGACGGTCCCAGGCGTCGTCATCGTCGTCACGCGAAACGTCCAGCGCGCAGTAGCGCATGCCCTGACGCTGCAGGTCGGTCACCTTGTGCAGCAGGATGCCGGTCAGCCAGGTTCGCAGGGCGCTGCGTCCGCCAAACCGCGCGCGGCCAGCCAGCACCGCCTCGAACACGTCCTGCACGGCGTCTTCGGCCAGTACCGGGTCGCGCAGCTTGTTGCGGGCCACGCGCAGCAGGTAGGTGCGGTGCTGGTGCAGCTGGGCGCCGTCTACGGCGCAGTCCAGGGGAGTCAGGGCTTCGGTCTGGGCGGAAGTGGGGGCTTGCATGGTGCGTCCTCGGTTGGCGATGAATGGACTGTGGCGGCCCAGGCTCACACCGTTCTCACGAAAGATCACAATCCGATAACAATCAGGTAAGAACGGGCACCCGGCCCCGACTGCCACCGCATGGAGCCCATGAAACGCGTCCTCATTGCTGAAGACCAGACCGATATCCGGGACCTGCTGGCGCTGAACCTGCAGGGCGCCGGCTACCAGGTCGAACAGGCCAGCGACGGGCGCGAGGCCCTGGCGGCGCATGACCGCCTGCCAGCCGACCTGCTGGTGCTGGACCTGATGATGCCGAACATGGACGGCCTGGACGTGTGCAAGGCGCTGCGCGCGCGGGGTTGCACCACTCCCATCCTCATGCTCACCGCCAAATCCACCGAGCTGGACCGGGTGCTGGGCCTGGAGCTGGGCGCCGACGACTACCTGACCAAGCCGTTCTCACTGGCCGAGCTGCTGGCGCGGGTCAAAGCGCTGTTGCGACGGGCCGAGCTGGTGCGGGCCGCCAGTACGAACGCAGCCGACCCGGTAGATGCATCCATCCACAATGGCGAATTGGAGATCCAGCCGGCCAAACGCCAGGTGCGCCTGCGCGGCGCGGCCGTGGAGTTCACCGCGCTGGAGTTCGACCTGCTCCTGCACTTTGCGCGGCATCCGGGTCGGGTGTTTTCGCGCGGGCAGCTGCTCAACGCCGTGTGGGGCTACACGCACGACGGCTATGAGCATACGGTCACCACCCATATCAACCGCCTGCGCGCCAAGCTCGAGGCAGACCCGCTCAAACCCCAGATCATCCTGACGGTACGCGGCGCGGGGTACCGCATGCGGGAAACCGGGCGCTCATGAGCGTGCGCCTGAAGATCGCCCTGACGATCCTGCTGGCGGGCCTGCTCACCGCCGTCGGCGTGCTGGTGACCGTGGTGCTGGCGTTCCAGCGGTTCGAGTACGAATCGGCCTACCAGCGGGCCAATGCCTTCCTGCAGCGCGTAGCCCAGCAGCATCCCGAGCTTCTGGAGTCCCACCGCCGCGCACCCGATCAGGTTGCGGCCTTCCTGCGCAACCTGGTGCTGTACGAACCCGGCGTGCGCCTGTACCTGCTCGACGCCCAAGGCGCGGTGCTGGCGGCCTCCGGTGATGTGAGTCTGCCCCCAGGTTACCGCGTACCGATGGCGCCGGTGCGTCAAGCCACTGGTGCGCAACCGGTCACCTATGTCATGGGCACCGACCCGGCCGACCCGGCCAAGCCCGCAGTGGTGGCGGCCTGGCCGCTGCGCCAGCAGCTGATCCGCAACGACGCCGCGGTGGACGGCTTCCTGTACTTTGTCTGCCAGCCCATGCCATTCAGCGCGGAACGGGTGGCCACGCTGCGCGGCACACTGGCCCAGCCGGGGCTGATGATGATCCTGCTGGTGGTGGTGGGCATGGCGGTGCTGGCAGCCTGGGTCACCGCCACTGTGACACGCCCCCTGGCGCGGCTGACGGCCGCTGTCAGCGAGGTCACGCGTGACGGCCTGGATGGCCCGGCCCCCGCCGCTCCCCTGCCCGCGCTGGCCCGGGTGCCGGGCACCGACGCGCGGGATGAGTTTGGCCAGCTGGCGCGCGGCATGCAGGCCATGCTGCAAACCCTGCGCAGCCAGTGGGTCACGCTGCGCCGGCTCGACCATTTCCGCCGCGAGGGGGTCAGCAACCTGTCGCATGACCTGCGTTCACCGCTGACGGCCACCACCGCCTGCCTGGAAACGCTGGACAACCGCTGGGCTGATCCGCAGCGCACCACCGACCTTGACGCGGACCGCGAGCTGATCGGGGTGGCCTTGCGCAACACCCGCAACGCCGCCCGCCTGGTGCAGGCCATGGGCGACCTGGCCCAGCTGGACGAGCCCAGCTTCGAGCTGCGCACCGAAGAACTGGCGCTGGACGACCTGCTCAACGACGTCGCCATGCGGTTTGCCGCGCGAGCCACCGCGCAGGGCGTGACGCTGACAGCGCAGGAGACCGCGCTGCATGCCCGGGTCGATGTGGAGCTGATCGAGCGGGCGCTGGCCAACCTGGTGGAGAACTCGCTGAAGTTCACGCCCGCCGGCGGGCGCATCACGCTGCAGGCCCACCAGGCCAACGGCTGGCTGCAGCTGGGCGTGTGCGACAGCGGCGCGGGCATTGCGGCGGCCGACCAGCCGCACCTGTTCGACCGCTTCTACCAGGCCCGCCACAGCGCGGCACCAGCCACGGGCGAAGGCGGCAAGGGCCTGGGCCTGGCGATCGTCAAGCGCATTGCCGAGCTGCACGACGGCACGGTGGCCATAGACAGCCGCGAAGGTGCGGGCACCACCGTCACGCTCCGGCTGCCTGCGCCAGGCCCTGCACTCCAATGACTGAAACCACTCCCCACCGCTGCTGGCGCAAAAACCCATGAACACCCGCAAGATCGTTCTCATCGCGCTGCTGGCTGCGTGCGCAGCCGCCTTTTTCGCGCTGGACCTGGGCCGCTTCCTGAGCCTGGACTACCTCAAGCAAAGCCAGGCCCAGTTTGCCGCGCTGGTGCAGACGCAACCCCTGCTGGTGGCCGGCACCTACTTCGCCATCTATGTGGCTGCCACGGCGCTGTCGCTGCCGGGTTCGGCCATCCTCACGCTGGCCGGCGGCGCGATCTTTGGCCTGGGCTGGGGGCTTGTGATCGTGTCGTTTGCGTCCAGTGTGGGGGCCACGCTGGCGTTTCTGGTGGCCCGATTTGTGCTGCGCGACACGATAGAGGCGCGCTTTGGCAACCGCCTGGCCGAGATCAACCGCGGCGTGCAGAAAGACGGCGCGTTCTACCTGTTCACCCTGCGGCTGATTCCGGTCGTGCCGTTTTTTGTGATCAACCTCGTAATGGGCCTGACCCAGATGCGGGCCTGGACGTTTTACTGGGTCAGCCAGCTGGGCATGCTGGCGGGCACGGCCGTGTTTGTGAATGCGGGCACGCAGCTGGCGCAGATTGATTCGCTGCGCGGCATCCTGTCGCCGGGGCTGCTGGGCTCGTTTGTGCTGCTGGGCCTGTTTCCGCTGGTGGCGCGCAAACTGGTGGACGCCGTACAAAAGCGCAAGGTCTATGCACGCTGGCGCGCCGTGCGGCCCAAGACGTTTGACCGCAACCTGATCGTGATCGGCGCGGGCGCGGGCGGGCTGGTGTCGGCCTACATCGCCGCGGCGGTCAAAGCCAAAGTCACACTGATCGAATCGCACAAGATGGGTGGCGACTGCCTGAACTACGGCTGCGTGCCCAGCAAGGCACTGATCAAAAGCGCCAAGCTCGCGCACCAGATGCGCCATGGCCACCGCTACGGACTGAATGACGCGATGCCCACCTTCAGCTTTCGCGCCGTGATGCAGCGCATTCACGGTGTAATTGCCGCGATTGAGCCGCATGACAGCGTGGAGCGCTATACCGGCCTGGGCGTGGAAGTGCTGCAGGGCTACGCGAAGATCGTGAACCCCTGGACGGTGGAGATCGCGCTCAATGGCGGTGGCAAGCAGGTGCTGACCACCCGCAACATCGTCATCGCCGCAGGCGCCCGCCCCTTTGTGCCGCCGCTGCCGGGGCTGGACGATGTGGGCTACGTGACCAGCGACACGCTGTGGGACACCTTTGCCCAGCTGGACGAAGTGCCCCGGCGCCTGGTGGTGCTGGGCGGCGGGCCGATCGGCTGCGAGCTGGCGCAAAGCTTTGCGCGGCTGGGCGCCCAGGTCACGCAGGTCGAGATGGCCGCACGCATCATGATCCGCGAGGACGAAGAAGTCTCTGCCCTGGCGCGGGATGCGCTCACGGCCGACGGCGTGCAGGTGCTGACGGGGCACAAGGCGCTGCGCTGCGAACATGACGGCGACGGGAAAGTGCTGGTGGTGGAGCACAACGGCAGTGAAAAACGCATTGCTTTTGACCAACTGCTGTGCGCCGTGGGCCGCACGGCGCGCCTCACAGGCTACGGCCTGGAAGAGCTGGGCATCCCCACCCAGCGCACGTTGGAAACCAACGAGTACCTGCAGACGATTTACCCCAACATCTATGCGGCGGGCGACGTGGCGGGGCCGTTCCAGTTCACCCATGTGGCGGCGCACCAGGCCTGGTATGCGGCGGTGAATGCGCTGTTTGGCGATTTCAGAAAATTCAAGGCCGATTACCGCGTGATCCCCTGGGCCACCTTCATCGACCCCGAGGTGGCGCGCGTGGGGCTGAACGAGCAGGACGCGAAGGAAAAGAACATCCCGTATGAAGTGACGAAGTACGGCATCGACGACCTGGACCGCGCGATTGCCGACAGCGAAGCGCATGGCTTTGTGAAGGTGCTGACCGTGCCGGGCAAGGACATCATCCTGGGCGTGACCATTGTGGGCACGCATGCCGGCGACTTGCTCGCTGAATATGTGCTGGCCATGAAGCAGGGCCTGGGGCTCAACAAGATTCTCGGCACCATCCACACCTACCCCACGCTGGCTGAAGCCAACAAATACGCCGCCGGTGAATGGAAGCGAGCGCACCAGCCGCACCAGCTGCTGGAGTGGGTGCGCAGGTACCACGACTGGAAGCGCGGATGAAACCCGTACACACGCTGCTGGCTGCTTTGCTGGCCACCACGGCTGCGGCAGCGACGGCGCAAGCCCCCGCGCTCAGTGCTTTCTCATCCACCACCACAGGTGAAGCCGCGCCGCCGCCCTGGCGCGTGGTCGGCCTGCCGCAAGACAAGGTGCCGCTGGCACGCATCACACTGACCGAGGTCGATGGCGCGCGCGTGGCACGCCTTGCCACCGACAGCTCTTACGGCACGCTGGTGCACGACATCACGCCGTGGACGCCCACGCCCAGCGCCACGCTGGCCTGGCGCTGGCGGCTGGACCAGCCGCTGGCAGCCGCCAACCTGCGCAGCAAGGAAGGGGACGACGCGGCCCTCAAGCTGTGCGTGATGTTTGACCTGCCACTGGACGCGCTGTCATTTGGCGAGCGCACACTGATGCGCCTGGCACGCACGGTCTCTGGCGAAAAGCTGCCCGCTGCCACGCTTTGTTATGTGTGGGATGTGTCCCAGCCCACGGGCACCGTGCTGCCCAATGCGTATTCGCGCCGCGTGCGCTTCATGGTGGTGGACGGCACAGCCAGCGTGCCCGGCCAATGGCGCAGCCACCAGCGTTCGCTGGCGGCTGACTTCCTGAAAGTGTTTGGCGACGACACGCAGCAGGTACCCCCTGCGGTCGCGGTGGTGATCGGCGCGGATTCCGACAGCACCGCGGGCCGCAGCCTGGGCTACATCGGCGACGTGAAGATCACGCCCTGATCACGCCTTGATTTCCCTGGCCGTGATGGTGTACTTGAACTGGTCCGGCTCCAGCGAGTCATACCGGCCATTGGCATTCTCGGCGTTGGGATACATGAAAAAGCCGATCTTTGGTCCCCGCGAACCCGGCAGCGCCACGTCATGCGCGGTGTTGAAGGCCAGCCAGTTGCCTTCCCATCCACCGAACAGCGCCTTGTACACGGGCGTGACCACCGGGTGGTTGGTGGTCTTGACCCATTCGGGTGTTTCCAGGCGCATGACCTTGCCTACATCGGCCGGGTCCATGGCCACCCAGCCGTACTGGGCGAGGAACACTTCGGCGCGGCAATGCTGTGCGCGTGCCAGATTGGCCGGGTTGCCCGACAGTTCCTTGTAACCAAAGGCCGACGGCACCAGGCGGATGCCGTACACATCGCGCGCGGGCACGCCGGCGGCACGGCACAGGCCAACAAACAGTGCGTTGATGTCGCCGCACTTGCCGCCCAGATTGCCGGTCTCCAGAATGGCCTAGATGTCACCCGTGCCGCAGACGCGTACCTTGGGTTCGCGGTAGGTGTTGTTGACCACCCAGTCGTACAGGCGGCGCACCTTGTCCACATCGGTCTGGACGCCTTTGGTTGCTTCCAGCGCGGTCTTTTTGACGATGCCGTCGGTGGGCATCAGGTCGGTGGGCTGCGTCCAGTATTTGAGCGTGGCCGGGTCTTCCTTGACAGCCGTCTTCTGGCTCCAGTCCTGCGCGCGGTTCTGGGTGCGAAAGCGGCTGGTCAGCTCCACAAACGGCCGGGCCTCGCCTTCGGCAAACTCGGCCGACAGCATCTTGGCGCCGTACTGCGCATCGGCCGTCTGCTGCATGCTGCGGGCGTTGCCCGTCCAGGTACTTTCCAGCGACTGCTGGTAGCTGGAGTCGATCGACGGAATGGGCAGCCACACGCGGGTGGCGCCTTTGGGGTTGGCGATCTCCACCCGGGTGGTGAATTCAAACGTTCGCCAGACGCCGGGCTGGGGGTTGAATGTGCGTTCCTGGGCCAGGGCTGCGCCCGGCAGCGCGAGGGCGCCTGTAGTCTGTATGAAATGGCGACGGTTGAGCTGAAACATTGAAGTCTCCTTCAGTCCGGTTCAAGTTTGCAATCGGGGGTGGTGAGCGGCACGCGCTACCGGGAGACGGTGCGCAGCAACGGCTCAAGGAGTCGGGCTGCGTCAGGTCCGGCCCAATCATACTCACCTGTCACGACCAGACGCGGCCGGCCTGTGGCATCGCTCAGCACGGTGCTCGGAAAAATGCGGCGCGTCCACGCGCGTGCAGCCGCACCGTCGAGGTCCAGCACGATGGGCAGGCGCACTTCCACCGATTCCAGGTAACGCCGGATACGCGGCTCGTTTTCCTGGAAATTGACGGCCAGGACGACCAGTTGCTGAGGATGCCTTTGGGCCAGTGCGTTCAGTGACGGCATTTCTGCGCGGCAGGGCTCGCACCAGGTGGCCCAGAAGTTGAGCACCACCACCTTGCCGCGCAGGCGCTGGCCGTTCCATGCACTGCCGTCCAGCCCTGTGAGAGCCAGCGTGGGCACGGCTTTGCCGCTCGGCCAGGCCGTAATTTCGTATGTGGCGAGGGCCCGGCCCGGCATGAGCAGGACCCATGCCGCCAACAGCGCACAAAGCATGTGCCCAAGGACTGGACGGGTTGTCATGCACGCCATCGTACAGGCCGGCCAAGCAGCTACGATGCGGCATGCACGCCACCGAGCAACCCGTACTGCGCGACATCGTCCTCATCGGCGGTGGCCACAGCCACGTCGGTGTGCTGCGCCGGTTCGGCATGCAACCCGAGCCCGGCGTGCGCCTGACACTGATCTGTACCGACGTGCAGACGCCCTATTCGGGCATGCTGCCGGGCTACATCGCGGGCCACTACGTGTATGACGATGTGCACATCGATCTGGCCCGCCTGGCCGTGTTGGCAGGCGCCCGCTTCTACCGGGACGAAGTCACGGGCATCGACCGTGCAGCCGGCAAGGTCCTGTGCCGAAACCGCCCGCCGGTGCCTTTTGATCTGTGCTCGATCAACACCGGGTCCACGCCGCAGGTCGCACGCGTGGCAGGAGCGGCAGACCACGTCGTACCGGTCAAGCCAATCCACCAGTTCAACCAGCGCTGGCTCGCGCTGCTGGCACGCGTACGGGCCCATGCGGGCGTCACCACGATTGCTGTGGTGGGGGGCGGAGCCGGTGGCGTGGAGTTGACCCTGGCCATGCAGTACCGGCTGCAACGGGAACTGCAGGCCATGGGCCGCCACCCCGACGAACTGGTTTTTCATCTGTTGACCCGTGATGCACAGGTCATGGCCACACACAACACGGGCGTACAGCGCCGCTTCGCACAGGTGCTGGCACAACGCGGCGTGCAGGTACACACCGGCGCCGAGGTCCATGCCGTCAATGCCGGGCAACTGGTCACCGCAAACGGCCAGACCCTCGCCGCCGATGAAATCGTGTGGGTCACCCAGGCAGGTGGCCCGACGTGGCTGCAGCACACCGGCCTTGCGCTGGACGACCACGGCTTTGTCCGTGTGAACGCCCAACTGCAAAGCCTCAGCGATCCCCGCATCTTTGCCGCGGGTGATGTCGCCGCTTTCGGGCCCCGTCCGCTGGAAAAGGCCGGCGTGTTTGCCGTTCGCATGGGTGCACCACTGGCTGACAACCTGCGCCGCAGCGCACGCGGCGAGGCGCTGCGCCCCTATCGTCCGCAGCGCCACTGGTTGGCCCTGATCAGCACCGGCGACCGTTATGCAGTGGCATCGCGGGGTCGGGGGCCGCTGGGCCTGGCCCTGGCCGGCGACTGGGTCTGGCAATGGAAAGACTGGATCGACCGGCGCTTCATGCGGCGCTTCAACGAATTCCCACCCATGGTTGCAACGGGCGGCGCGCCAGTGCCGGCGCAACTGGTGCTGACGGCGGACGAATCGCAGCAGGCGATTTCAGCCATTGCCATGCGCTGCGGTGGCTGCGGCGCCAAAGTCGGTGCCACCGTGCTGCAACGCGCGCTAGGTACGCTGCAGCCGGTGCACCGCGCCGATGTGCTGATCGGCCTGCACACCCCCGACGATGCGGCGGTGGTACGCGTGCCGCCCGGCAAGGCCATGGTTCACACCGTGGATTTCTTTCGCGCATTCATTGACGACCCCTACCTGTTTGGCAAGGTCGCGGCGAACCATGCACTGGGCGATGTATTTGCCATGGGGGGGCAGCCACAGTCGGCTACCGCGGTGGTGACGGTTCCGCCGGGGCTGGAAGCCAAGGTGGAAGACCTGCTGTTCCAGATGATGACCGGCGCGATCGAAGTGCTCAATGCCGCCCAATGCGCGCTGGTTGGCGGTCACACCGGCGAAGGCCGGGAGCTGGCGCTGGGCTTCGCGGTGAACGGCCTGGTGGACGAAGATCTGAGAACGGTACTGCGCAAGGACACACTCAAACCCGGCGATGTGCTCGTGCTGACCAAGCCCATAGGTACTGGCACCCTGTTCGCGGCGCATGCACGCGGAGCGGCGCGGGGGCGCTGGATCGACGCCGCATTGCAGTCCATGGTCGTGTCCAACCAGCGCGGTGCGCAGATCCTGATGGCGCACGGTGCCGTGGCCTGTACGGACCTCACAGGCTTCGGCCTGCTCGGTCATCTGGTGGAAATGACCCGGCCCTCCGGCGTGGACGCCGAACTCTGGCTGCACGCGCTGCCCCTGCTGGACGGTGCCCTGGAATGCGCGGCCGCCGGCATCGCGAGTTCGCTGGCACCGGCCAACATCCGCCTTCGCCGGGCGCTGCGCAACCAGGGAGACTTCACGGACCACCCCCGTTACCCGCTGCTGTTTGACCCCCAAACCGCCGGAGGCCTGCTGGCCAGCGTGCCACCTGGTCAGGTAAACACTTGCCTGGCTGCGCTACGCGCCATCGGCTACCACCAGGCAGCTGTGATCGGGTGCGTTCTGCCGGCGAGCGACTTGCAGGAACCCATCCTTCTGAAATCTTGACTTCAAAACAAGTGAGCGCTTGCTCAAATGTTTTTCCCCGTCCCTCATATCCGCCTAAGAATGGGGGGTTACCCTTAAGAAATTCGATAACCACCGGATTGAACTTTGCCTTTAGCACTCGATCGATAGGAGTGCTAATATTTGGGACTTGAAAGGAGTTCTGGTATGACAAACCTGACTGGAGCCTCTACCGCCGCGCTGACCGTTGCCAACCCGTGGGCCGTCGTGCCCTCGCTGGGCAACCTGGACGCGTACATCTCTGCCGTCAACCGCCTGCCCATGCTCACGCTGGAAGAAGAGCAGACGTTCGCCCGCAAACTCAAGGAAACCAACGATATTGAAGCCGCCGGAAAGCTGGTGTTGTCGCACCTACGCCTGGTGGTCTCGGTGTCGCGCAAATACCTGGGCTATGGCCTGCCCCATGGCGACCTGATCCAGGAAGGCAACATCGGCCTGATGAAGGCCGTGAAGCGCTTTGACCCCGACCAGGGCGTTCGCCTGGTGAGCTATGCCCTGCACTGGATCAAGGCTGAAATCCACGAATACATCCTGAAGAACTGGCGCATGGTCAAGGTCGCCACGACCAAGGCCCAGCGCAAGCTGTTCTTCAACCTGCGCTCGATGAAGCAGGGCTTCAAGGACGACGCCGACGTGGAAACCCATCGCGAAACGCTGACTGATGCCCAGATCGACGTGATGGCCAGGGAGCTGAACGTCAAGCGCGAAGAAGTCATCGAGATGGAAACGCGCATGTCCGGCGGGGATGTGATGCTGGACCCGGCGCCCAATGACGACGGCGAAGAAGGTTTTGGCCCCATCGCCTATCTGGCCGATGCCAGCCACGAGCCTACGCAGATGATCGAGTCGCGCCAGCGCGACGTGCTGGCCAGCGACGGCATTGCCACTGCCCTGCAGGCCCTGGACCCGCGCAGCCGCCGCATCGTGGAAGAGCGCTGGCTCAAGGTCAACGACGATGGTTCGGGCGGCCTGACGCTGCACGACCTGGCTGCGGAATATGGCGTAAGTGCCGAGCGCATCCGCCAGATTGAAGTGGCCGCCATGAAAAAGATGAAAAGGGCGCTGGCGGACTACGCCTGAGGCAACACGCGCGTGGGTGCAACGCCTTGTATCGCACAGCGGGCCCGGATTTTCCGGGCCTTTTTTTTGCAACAATTTCCGGGTGAGTCACATATCCATTTTCCGGGCCTGCATGTTCTGGCTGCTGAGCCTGTGCCTCGGTGCATGGGCCCAGGACCTGCCGGGGCCCATCGTCCTGCAAGCCAGAACGCCCGTGGTGGCTCTGGACGGCCGCAGCGTTTACTGGTTGGACAATTCAGGCAAAACTCCCATCGACCAGGTGGCCGACGGCAGCGCTGCAAACTGGGCTGCGCGCCCTGCCGGGCAGCAGTACAACATCGATGGCAAGGCTCTCTGGATACGGTTTGACGTGCTTGAGCCGGACCCGGTCGGCCACTGGTATCTGGAACTGGCCTCTTCCGGGCTCGACCGGGTGCAGCTGTTCCGCCGCGGGGACGATGGCGCATGGATCGTGCAGGAAGCAGGCGATAGCCGGGCGGTATCAGACTGGCCGCTGCCTGGACGCTTTCCAACTTTCGAAGTTGTGGGCCAGCCGGGCGGCGTCACCCGCTACTGGCTTCGCATTGAACACGCGCGCGTGGATTTCGCCACGCCCATCGCCATCGTCAACCAGGCCACAGTGACTGCATCCCGTGAGCGCGAGCAGCTCCTGCTGGGAGCGTATTTCGGCCTGGTAGCGCTGATTACGCTGGTGGCAGCGGCCAATGCAGTCGCCTTCCGCGACCGCGTCTTTGGTGCTTACGCAGCCTATGTGCTGGCTTTGGGTGTGGGCCAGCTGGCCTATCTGGGCGTTGGCGCCCAGCATGTCTGGCCGCAATGGCTGGACTGGAACTTGCATGCCACTTTCGTCCTGCCAGGTCTGTCTTCTGCTGTCGGCCTGTGGTTTGTGCGCATGGTGACTGAACCCGCTCGCTTCTCGCGCCGGCTGGATCTGGCCGTCTGGACGCTGGTGGGCCTG
>CAZUJD010000002.1:0-43024 GCA_964620025.1 uncultured Ramlibacter sp.
GAACTGCACGTTCTGGCGCGTGGTGAAGTGGCCGTAGCCAGTCGTCAGCTTGGAATGCACCGATCCGCCGCCCGGCAGGGCCACCGGGCCCAGTGCGTCCTGCGTGGCGCGGGCCTGGGCAAACAGCGCGTCGGACGGCTGGTCGTATTCGCGGGCAATTTTGGCCAGCACGCGCAGCTGGGCGCTGGACAGCTCGCCATAGGGCACGGCCACGCGCAGCATGGGCGCATAGCGCTGCACATACCAGCCGTTTTGCAGGCGCAGGGGCAGGAATTCCTCGTTGCTGAGCGTGCCGCCCAGGTGACGGCCGAGCTGCTCGCGGTATTGCGCGGCGCGCAGCTTGACGAAGTTTTTGTCGAAATCGGTGTATTGGTACATCGTGGGGTCTCCTTCAGATGGAGATCAACTTGGCGCCGGCATAGGCCAGCAAGACGGAAAGCAGGGAGCGGATGACGCGATCAGGCGTGCGTGCCACCAGGCGTGAGCCCAGCCAGATGCCCGGCAGCGAGCCCATGAGCAGCAGGCCCAGCAGACGCCAGTCCACCGAGCCGATGGAGGCGTGGCCCAGGCCGGCTACCAGTGTGAGGGGTACGGCATAGGCAATGTCGGCGGCCACAATGCGCGGCAGCGGCAAGGCCGGGTACAGCAACATGAGTGCGGTGACGCCGATCGCGCCGGCACCCACCGAGGTGAGCGACACCAGCGTTCCGATGGCCGCGCCAAACAGCACTGGCAGCGCCCAGTGGCGCGGCCGGGCGGCCAGTGCCAGCTGCGCCGGCTCGATATGGCGGGGGGTGGCCTTGCCCTTGATGGCCTTGTACAGCGTGGCGGCGGCGGTCAGCAGCAAGGCGGCGCCCAGAGTGGTGGTCATGATGTGCTGCACGGCCGGGTCGGCAGGGCCCACGCGGTGCAGCACGTAGATGGTGGCCAGCGCGGCCGGAATGCTGCCCAGCGACAGTAGGCCCACCACCGGCCAGTCGATCAGGCGGGCGCGGGCCAGGGCCAGCGAGCCGCCGCCCTTGGTGAAGGCGGCGAACAGCAGGTCGGTGCCGATGGCCAGGTAGGGCTTGATGCCGAAGCCGAAGATCAGGATGGGCGTCATGAGCGAGCCGCCACCCACACCCGTGAGACCGACGATCACGCCAACCAGGAAACCCGCAAAGACAAACGCCACTTCATGCATGGGCGCGACTGTACGGGGGTGGCATATGAAACCAAACGATTTTTTCGTTCAGGCTTTATGCGGATAAGCTTATGCACCAGCATTGGCGCGGGTTGGCGGGCGGTTTGGCTTGCGGGCCGGATAAAGCCGGTCCGGCCCCGGCGGCCAGCAACCATAATGCAGGTCACACAAGGTGACGGGTCCGCCGGTCGGGCTGAAAGAGGTCAAGGGGCAGCATGGCAGAACAGGTTTTTGTGAAGGTCATGGGTTTTGACGATGCCGAGCGTCATGCGCTCAACACCCTGTTTCGCCTGTCCGAGGCCGGCCCGGTCCATTACCTGCTGTGGGCACCCGAAGCGCCGGCAGCGCCGCAGCTGGCCCTCGTGGATGGTGACAGCTACGAGGCCCAGCTGGCCCTCGGCCTGCAGCAGGATGCAGCGCCGCTGCTGGTCTGGGTGGGAGACAACCCGCCGCCTGCCGCGGTGCGCACCTTCAGCCGGCCGCTGCACTGGCCCCACGTGGTGCAGGCCATGGACAGCCTGTTCGGCATCCTGCCGGACATGGACCTGGACCTGGGCTTTGACGTGGTGGCCGAAGAGGCCTGGCCCGACACGGCGCCGCCCGGCGAAATCGCTGCCCCGGTCAAGCGCGTGCTGGTCATCAACCCCAGCCTGGAAGAGCGCCTGTACCTGCGCGCGCGGCTGGCCCTGGAGAAGCTGGTGGACGTGGACGAAGCTGTGACCGGGGCCGAAGGCCTGGCCTGCATCAGCAAGGCCAGCTACAGCCTGGTCATCGTCGATGGCGGGCTGGCCGACGTGGCCTGGGTAATGCGTGAACTGCGAGCCGCCCAACCCGCCATACCGCACCGGGTGTTTGCCACAGCCTCATGGACAGGGCGGCTGCGCGCCCGTTTGCAAGGTGCCGCCGCCTGGGTCAAGCCCTACGACCCGGCCCAACTGCACGACACACTTCAGCGTGTGTAACGGCAGGCGGCCAATGCCGCTGCCAGCTCGGGCGCCAGTGGGGCAGGCTCGCCATGGGCCTGCGCTGCCAGCGTTTCAGCGCACAACATTGCCAGCGTCAGTCCGCGTGAACCCATGCCGGTGCAGGCCCAAAGCCCGGGCGCGTTGGCTTCGTCCACCGGGCCCACAGCTGGCAACCTGTCGGGCAGGGTGGCTCGCACGCCGGCCCAGCCGTGCACTGTGCCGGCATTGAACTGCGGAGCCAGCGCGCGAGCTGCGGCCGGCAGCAGAAGCTGCAGGCGTGACAGGTTGGCGGCATGGTCGTCGCTTCGAACCTGAACATCGGTGCTGGCACGTTCAAAAGTGGATCCGACAAACCAGGCCGGTGCGCCGTCATGCGTCATGCCCGACACCAGACTGCCGTGGCCATTGACCGGAAAGGGCGGCAGCCAGGCGCCAGCACAATGACCCCAGGCAATCTGCCCACGCAAGGGCTGCAGCGGCAGGCGCCCCCCCAGCAATGCGGCGCTGTGCGGCCCTGCGGCCACCACTACCAGGGGCGCATCGGCCAGGCGCTGGCCTGCGGCGTCCAGCATTTGCCACAGTCCGTCACGGCGTTCCAGGCATGCCACTGTGCATGCACCGCGCCATTCAATGCCCGGCTGGGCCAGCAGGGCCTGGACCAGCCGGGCCGGTTTGAGCCAACCCGCCCGGGCATGCCATAGCGCGGGCGCATCGGCTTGCAGCCGCGCCACCGCGCGCTCATCGGCGGTGGCGGGTCGAGAGCCAGTGTCCAGCCCAGCGGGCAGGCGGCGCGCACCTTTCACGCCGTGCTCCAGCACACCGCTGGCATCCCAGTCCTGGCCCTGCACCAACAGCGTCCGGGCTTGCGCCAGCGTGGCCTGCACGCCCGCGCGGGTCAGCCGCGACAGGATGGCGTCATCCGGAGACACATGGGGCGCAAACAGACCCACAGGCAAGCCCGATGCGCCGGCGGCGCCGTGGGCTGCGCCGTCCAGTACCAGCACCTGCCAGCCGCGCCGCGCCAGGCTGGCTGCCACGGCGGCACCCGCAATGCCGCTGCCGATGACCGCGCAGCGGCTTGGCCTCATGGAGGGAACGGTTTCGGGTGAGTGGAGCTCAGGGGTTGCTGGGCGGCACGTAGCCTTGGGCCACGTCGGCCCCCGCGCCGAAGAAATGGTTTTCCATCTGGCGCTTGAGGTATTCGCGTGCGCGCTGGTCGGCCAGGTTCAGCCGGTTTTCATTGACCAGCATGGTTTGCTGTTTGATCCAGGCGGCCCAGGCCTCTTTACTCACACTTTCCCAAATGCGTTTGCCCAGCTCGCCCGGGTAGGGTGGGAAGTCCATGCCTTCGGCCTCTTTGCCGAGCTTGATGCAGTTGACGGTACGAGCCATGGGGGTGCCTTTGGGTGTCTAGGATGATTTAGCAATAAACAACTGAAATCTTATTGGTTCCAGTTTTGAGGGGTGACTTCCAGAATCGGTCCCTGTTCACATTTCAATGGATTGAGAGACCGTTATGAGCCTTCGCCGCGACTTTATCAAGATTCCCCTGGCCGCAGCCGCTGCCGCCGCATTGGCCCTGCCGGGCGCGACAGCTTTGGCCCAGGCAGGCGCACCTGTGACGCTGCTCAATGTGTCCTACGACCCGACGCGCGAGCTGTACGTCGAATACAACGCAGCCTTCGCCAAACACTGGAAGGCCAGGACCGGCCAGGACGTGACCATCAAGCAAAGCCACGGCGGCTCGGGCCGCCAGGCCCGCTCGGTGATCGACGGGCTGGACGCCGACGTGGTGACGCTGGCGCTGGCCGGCGACATCGACGCCGTGCACACCAATGGCGGCTGGCTGGCCAGGGACTGGCAAAAGCGCCTGCCGCTGGCGTCGTCGCCCTACACGTCCACCATCGTGCTGGTGGTGCGCCAGGGCAACCCCAAGGGCATCAAGGACTGGGACGACCTGGTCAAGCCCGGCATCAACGTCATCACGCCCAACCCCAAGACATCGGGTGGCGCCCGCTGGAATTACCTGGCTGCCTGGGAATTTGCCAAGCGCAAATACGGTGGCGACGCCAAGGCCAGGGAATTTGTCGCCAAGCTGTACGCCAACGTGTCCATCCTGGACAGCGGCGCGCGCGGCTCGTCGGTGACGTTTGCGCAGCGCAACCAGGGCGACGTGTTCCTGTCGTGGGAAAACGAGGCCTACCTGCTGGAAAAGGAATTCGGCAACAAGGTGGATTTTGTGTACCCGTCGCTGTCCATCCTGGCCCAGCCGCCCGTGGCGGTGGTGGACAAAAACGTGGACAGAAAGGGCACGCGTGCCGTGGCCGAGGAATACCTGAAGTACCTTTACTCAGAAGAAGCGCAGGACATCATCGGCAAGAACTTCTACCGCCCCACGTCGGCCAAGGCCCAGGCCAAGTACGCCAGGCAGTTGCCCAGGCTGAACCTCTTCACCATTGAAGAAGCGTTTGGTGGCTGGGCCAAGGCCGACAAGGATCACTTTGCCGACGGTGGCAGCTTCGACCAGATCTACAGGAACAAGTAGCCTGTGCGGCATGGATTGCAAGTGTCGAATTGAACCCGGCTCGTTCGTCGTGGATCGCCGGGTGCTGAAACCCGGCCCCATCCACTTCACAGGACAGCCGAATGAAAAGCAAAAACACCATCTGCCTCTGGTACGAGGGCGGCGCCGCAGACGCTGCCAGTTTCTACGCCGCAACCTTCCCGGACAGCGCCGTGGGCGCGGTGTTCCGCGCACCGGGCGACTACCCCGACGGCCGGCAGGGCGATGTGCTGACGGTGGAATTCACCGTGGCCGGCATCCCCTGCATCGGACTGAACGGCGGGCCGCAGTTCAGGCAGACCGAGGCCTTTTCTTTCCAGATCGCCACCGACGACCAGGCCGAAACCGACCGGCTGTGGAACGCCATCGTGAACAACGGCGGCCAGACCAGCGCCTGCGGCTGGTGCAAGGACCGCTGGGGCGTGTCGTGGCAGATCACCCCGCGCGCGCTGACCGACGGCATTGCCGACCCGGACCCGGCCGTGGCCAGGCGCGTGTTCGAGGCCATGATGACCATGGGCAAGATCGATATCGCCGCGATCGAGGCGGCGCGCCGGGGCTGAAAAAAAGCCGCCGCACAAATGCGGCGGTAAAAAAAAGCCGGGGGTGGAGACGGAAAGAGACACCCCGGCCGAATCAAACGTCCGCTGTCAGCAGGTCAGCGGCGCATGGGAAGGGGCCTGGTCAAACCATGTTCTGTACCGGGTCGTGATCGGTCGGCGCCGCGGGTGGCTCGGGTGAATCGTGCGCCAGGAGCGGCACCAGCTCCACATCGCCTGGGGCGCCCGCGCCGTCTGGCGCGCCAACTTGCGCGGGGCCAGCGGGTTCTTGCGCAGCGCCGGCAGGTTCTTGCGGGGGGGCTTCTTCCGCTTCTTCCTGTACCTCCACCATGGGAGCGGGCTGTGTGCACAGAGCGCGTGACACCAGGAAAATCGTCGTGCCCACAATGACGAATTGCGTCAGATCTTCCAGTTCAAATGGCTCGGCTGATGGGGTATCGGTGGGTTCCGGCTCGGGTTCGGGTTCAGGTCCGGGTCTGGGGGGCAGTGGGTTGCGAGGCGTGAATGCGCCGGCCTGCTGGAGCCGGTCAACCACCTTGAACGCTTCCCGGGTGCCTGGCATGGCCGCGATGAGCGAGCCTCCACCGTCAATCGGCAATGACCACACGATGTGCCCACGCTGGATCAGATTGTTGGCCGCAATGTCCAGTGACACGCGGTGGTAGAAATGCTTCGCCAGGTACAGCGGAGGTGGCGATGACGGTGAGGTCCCCTGCGGCAGGAGCGGCGGAACGGTGTCGGGGCCTCCGAGCTTGTAGGTCACAAGATGCGGTAACTTCTCCAGGAGGCTGGAATACCCGTCGCACTGGGAGCCGAACGCTTCATGGGACAGGTTGAAGGCCTGCGGCACGTTCTGAAAGAATTCGTAGTCATACAGGCTGACTTTACGGCCGGTGTCTGCGCTTTGCGCCAGGCCGCTCAACAACTGGCCCGCGGGGCCACAGGGATCGGGTAGCGGCATGAACTCCTTGGCATATTCTTCCCACCAATCCTTGCTCCTGACATCGCTCGTGATGACCGTGGCGACTTCGCCGTGGCGATAGAGTTCGCGCACGAAATCGCTGGCGGACCATTGGCGAGGCGGCGGGGTGGGCATCAGCGCGTCGGTATAGGTCGCAGAAGGCGTCGGGGTCGCGCCCGCGACCTGAAACAGGTAGAACGTGCCAATTGCCTTGATCGCATCGGCCAGGCTCACGCCCTTGCTGGCCGGTGGCTTGCTCCCGTCGCTGGTGCCCGCTGACACGATGGCCTTTGTCGTGCCAACGGTCTGGAGGCTTGATTCCTCGTCTTTTTCGTTGACGCCACCAGCAGACGTTGTGCTGGTGAACCAGCTTCTCATTGAGTTGATCATGGGCTTGACCTCCTCAGGCGTAGCTGCCCACGGATTCCGGCGCCGGCGCGGAGCCGGCATTCGCAGGCTCCAGGAAATACGTTTGACGCCACTGCAACACGAGATCCACGCCCTGATCGATCAGCCGGTGCAGTTCTTCGCCGCTTGTTTGCGCCAGCGCAATGGCCATGTGCATGACGATGGCCTGGGATTCCGGCCGGCAGCTGAACACCGGCTGATGGGCGTTCAGGCCGATGAAATTGGTGTGCAGCAGCGCCCGCAGAATGCGTGCAAAGTCACCGTGGGCCGGATCTGGCGTGCCCATATGAAAGATGGCGAAAGCATGATCCGGGTCCGCCGAAGGCAGCGTTGTGAGGTCCACGGCGACGTCGCGCAGCACGATATTGAACGACGTGGCGCCCTCGTCATCCGCATGCAGCTGGGGTGTGGGTACGCGCGCCAGGTCGCAGAAGTCCGCGCATAGACTACGCAGGCTGATGGTCATGTGAAAATCCTTTCGAGGGTGGGACAAAACTTGCGTGGCGTCAGCGGCGAAAGCGCCCATCGGCGCCGATGATCGACAGGTCCACGAAATTCAGGCCGGTATGGCTGGTGCGGCTGTAGCCCAGCTCCAGCCCGCCCAGGTCAAAGTGGGTCAGGCTCTCCAGTGCTGCTTGCAGCTTTTCGCGCGTGGGGCGGGGCGACGCGCGGCGCAGGCCTTCGACCAGCACCTTGGCGGCCGCAAAGCCTTCCAGCATGGCCGGCGACAGCACCAGGTTGCGTTCCTTGGCCAGCCCGGCGGCCTCGGCCACCATGGCAATGGCGCCCGAACGTTCCGAGGGGAACACCTGCGTCACGATGACCCCGCGCGAATAAGGGCCCAGGCTCCTGACGAAGCCCGACGATGCATTGTTGGACAGCGTGATCACCTGCGCGGCCGAGCCGGCTTCGCGCAGCTTGTGCACGCCGTCGGCCACGGCACTGCCAGAGCCCAGCCACAGCACGGCGTGCGCGCGCTCGGTCACGATGCGCTTGATGATCGGGCCGTAGTCGGGCTTGCTGCGGTCAGCCTTGATGATCGCCAGCGGTGCGCTCTCAGCCAGCGTGAAGCCCTTGTTCGCACCCTCCAGAGCGTCGCGCCCGAACGAGTCGTCGGCGTGTACCACGGCAATGCGCTGCATGCCGATGGTGCTCAGGTGCAGCACGGCCTTTTCGGCCTCGCGCTGGTAGGTGGAGCGCACGTTGAACACATGCTTTTGCACCGGGGCGTGCAGCACCATGGCGCCGGTGGACGGACCGATCAACGCGACGCCACGCTGGTTGAGCACGGGAATGATGGCCTCGGTGTGCGGCGTGCCGCGCGTGAGGAATAGCGCCAGCACCTTCTGGTCTTCGATCAGCGCGCGAGCGTTTTCGCCAGCCAGCTTGGGGTCGAACTTGTCGTCAAGGGCAACCAGCTCAATGCGCTGGCTGGCCACACCGCCTGCGCTGTTGATCTTGTCGATGTACAGGCGGGCGCCCTGGGATGTCTCCTTCACGCCTGCGGCCACCGGGCCACTGAAGCCGGCCGTCTGCCCGATGAGGATCTGGGCGTGGGCGGGGCCGCAGCCCAGCGCAATGGCCAGCGGAACCAGAAGGTGATACAGGCGGGGCCGCGAGGCGGCGCGCTGGCCAGTCGTCAATTTCATGCTGCAGCTCCTTGGGCGGGTTGATTGCCGTGAGTCGATGCTAGGAATTGCGCGGTGCCATTGCTATAGACCAAAGACGGGGAGGCAAGGCGACTATGCGTTGGCATGAAGGCCCCTGGCGATAGCGACTTCTGTACAACTGGTGGCTTCGTGTCACGCGGCGGAAACTTTCGATCCCAATTAAAGGAGTCCATATGAAGCTCACGCAGGAATCGATCGATCAGATGTTTGCCAAGCCGGAAAAGTACCGTGCGGCGGTGGAGGAGTTCAGCAACTCGCTCGGCATGGACCCCGAACTGGTAGGGGCAGGCGCCCGGTTCGAATACCGCAACGTCGGGTTCTTCCTTGGCCACCATGGCCAGATGGGCGGCGACAACATGGTCGTGATGGTGGACGTCGGTGAAATCCCCGATGACGCCGCGGGCGCGGTGGCTGTGTACGAATACATGATGGAGCACAACGCGCTGACGCCGGCCGCGCTCACCGGCTATTTCGCCAGGACGCCGGGCGCCAAGCGGGCCCTCTATTGCATGCCCGTCGCGCTGGACAAGGTTGAAAACGGGGCCGAAGAAATCTCCCATGTCATCGCCAGCATGGCCGACGGCCTGGCCGACCTCGGCAAGGGCCTGATGAATGTGGTCAACCGGTACGCGGATGCCCAGGCCGCATCGGCATCTTCCCAGTAACGATCAGGAGTACTTCTTATGGCTGTTGGCAACAATCTCCAGGGCGGTCCCCTGCCTCCCGTTCAGCCCGCGCAACCGCAGGCGCAACCGGCACTGCCGCCCACCAAGGTCGGCACGGTCGTCAACCACCTTCTGACAGGCTCCGTCATTCCCGCGACAACTTTCGGCTTGCGCGTCTTCCTGGGGGATGGCGCCAAGAACCTGGTGATGGGCCTGTCGGGCCTGAATCCCGCGGCCCCTGGCGGCGCGGTCGTGGAGGCGCTGGCCTTCGCAACCGGCCACGCAGGCGCCGGTAAGCTCACCGGCGGCCACGAACACGGCGCTCTGAGCGTGGCAAGCGTCGTGCTGTCCCGTGGCATCAACAAGCTCGGCAGGTGCTGCATGGACCGTGACCTGATCGGTGTCGTTGCCTGGTCCGGAAAAGACCGGAAGTTCCAGGACAACATGATTCCCTTCGCGTTTGGGGCGGCGGCATTCCTGCGGACGGTGGTGTCCAAGAACACGCCGCCCACGTCCATGTTCCAGGATATTTCATCACCCATTGGTGTCGGCGCCATGGCCGGGTTGACCGCCGTCGTTGTGCCGCTGCTTGCCAACGAAAAGGAAATACCTGTAGCCCCGCTGCCGACGCTGGACAAGATGCAGGGTCTGTACCTGGGGCGGGTGCGTGCCGGCACGCGCATGGAGCACGACAACCTTCTGCCTGCGCTCAACTTTTTGGGGCACCTGGCGCTGCGCCTGTCGATCGGCGGTCCAATGGACAGCCCAAGGAATGCCCTGGCCTATGGCGCGTTCAACAGCATCGTCCATTACATCCGCGTCAACAATTGGACGATCGCCCGCCAGGTCGCGGAAGTGCCGGACGGCAAGCTCTATGCGGGGCGCGGCAACATCGAGGCACTCCTGGAGAAAACCAACATCGGGCATGCGCCGCAGAGCGAGCAGCACCACAAGGTCCAGACCGAAGGTGTGATCAACACGACATCCACGGGCTACCTGCACAAGGCGGAAAAATTTGCGTCGGACGCAGGCGTCCTCCTGTGTGGGATTGCGCTGGCCGCCGGAGACCTCGAGGGTGATCCCGGCAAGATCGGCGGGTTGCCGACCAGCGCAAGCATCACCAGCTCCGGGGCGCTGGGTTGTCTCGGAGCGTCGCTTGTTATGACCGGGGTGCGCCTCTGCGCCAGCATGAAAATGTCGCAGCCTCAACTCGAGGCTTTCGACACGCTGCGCCGGTTCTTGTCGACGACTGGGGCCACGATCATCGGCGGTCCACTCGCCGGGATCATTGTCGGGGTGGCGGACCTGCTGACGGACTTCCTGCCAGCCTCATCCTCATGCAGCACCGAGCCGCCGCAGAATGATGGTGGTCACGCGACGCAGCAGGTCGAGTTTGTGATCAAGGCCAATGTCGATCGATGGAATGGCGGCGACAACAAGGTAACCCCCGTGCTCGAAGGCCAGGGCGGCCTCCATAACATCCAGGTGGTCGAAGATGATGGCGATGGCCTCGCAGACAGCTCCAGCCAAGACAGCGACTCATCCGTGAATGACAACAAAGCCGGTGGGTCAGGTATGCACGCGGAAGCGGTGGAAGACATCAACGAGGTGAATCCCCTGGTGCCCAATGACTTCGTGACACACGAAAAAACGTAACGTGAACTGAAGCTTGACGTGCACCGTCCGTCACGCGACCCGCGCGACGGACGGTTTTTTTGCTTATAGGACGCCGGGCGCCCGCTGCGTCGGCTCAACCGCAACGGGTCTTTCCAGCGGGGGCTTACGCCGGGCTTTTGCCCGTAGAGGCCGGCGTGGCCTCGAACACGTAGCATGTGTGGACCTTTTCGGCCCCGCCGCGCTCAGGGTCGGGGGTGGAAACCAGCTGTGTACCGACGCCCAGCAGAGGCGCCCTGGGCAGCACGGCCACCTCGGATTCACCCTGGGTGGCGGTGCTTTGATAATCCGAAATATCCACGCCCTGCGCATTGCGGAACACCACCTCGGCGTTGTAGCCGGGTCGGTTGATGTAGCTGTCCTTGGGGTCCCGGGCAGCCGACGTGGCAGTCTCTATGGGATACGGCTTGCCGGACTGGCACAGCAGCGTCAACCCCTTTTCCTGAAAGGGCACAAGCCGCATGCCTTTCGTGAAGTCCCCCCTGACGCTGCAGCCAGGGTGCCGGCCAAGCTTGTCCAGGGCGCTGCCAAAGACGCCGACCTCGGGGCCCATATGCGCCTTGAAGGCCAGCCCGGTTGGCCCCAGTTGCTGCGCCAGCACATCCAGCGCCCGTTTCGCGTTGAACGTGTCGCCCAGATGGTGTGCGTAATCGCACAGCATCATGAGTTCGCTCTCACTCAGGTAGGGTCCTTTGTCGGCAACGCCCAGCGACGCCATCTCGCGCTGCGACATGTTGATGCCGTACTTGTCCCGCAGGCTGGGGTGCACCACGGATGCATACACTGCGGCTTTGCGCGGGTTGTCCAGTAGGCTTTGAAAAACCTGCCGGCGGTCGTGCAGATGCGGCTCATGGGCCTTGCTGTCAAACGCCAGACCCGACGGCGTGTCAACCCATTTCCCCAGCACCTCGGGCAGACGGTCCAGCGCTTCCATCAGGTTGCTGGCCAGGAACTCGCTACGCCCCGAAGGTGTGGGTGTGTCCGCGCACTGGCGCAGCCTTTCAAGGTAGCGCTCGCCAATTTCCTGTATCTGTTGCGCGCGTTGCTCGCGGGGTGCCCGGGGGGCGATTTTGGCAATGTCGCCCAGCGCCTGCTTGACTGCGGGGGGCGAACCGGCCTGCGAGCCCGACGTGCGAGAGGTTTGCGCTTCACTGGCCTGCGGCGGTGTCATGAGCGGCGGGGTGCCGCTGGTGGAACTGAATGAACGCCGGTGGGGGGGCTCACCGGCCGTGAGCCCGGATGACGGCGTCTGCCCGGACACCTTCGGGATCTGGGCAGATACCTGGTGCAACAGGCGTTGACGAAACTGAACCATGACTTGCTCCTCGGTGGGACGTTATGTGGTTACCAACCACTCGTGCATGCATGACGCACGGTGCCCCTTCATTGAAGTCACTCTCCCTCCTGCCTGCAACAGCCCTTGGTCTTGCCCGCCCCCGAAAAACACGGGTCTGACACGTCTGTCTGAGCGGTGCGCGCAGCGTTACTGCGCCCCCGGCGCGCGCGGCGTGGCTTCGGCCGCCTCGGGCAAGGCCAGCGGCACCTGCCCCGGCCAGCCCACCACCCGCGGGCGGATCAGGAACATGCGCTCGCGCTTTTGCACCGTGCGTGTGCGCGTGGAAAACAGCAGCCCCACGCCGGGTATGTCGCCCAGCACCGGCACCTGGTCGCGCGACGCCAGGTCGTTGGTGGACACATAGCCCGCAATCAGCAGCGCGTCGCCGTGGTCCACGGTGGCCTCGGTGCTGATGGACGTGCGTCCTACCGTGGGCAGCGAGTCCACCTGGCGGCCCGTAACGCGGCCGTCCTCGATGTCGATTTTCAGCTGCACCAGCATCTTGCCTTCCAGCTCGACCACGTGCGGCGTCACGCGCAGCGTGGTGCCGGCCGTGACCGGCGTGACGTTGGCCACGCGTTCGCCCTGGCTGCGGATGTAGAAGGTTTCTGACAGATCCAGCAGCGCGGCCATGTTGTCGGCGGTGAGCACCGACGGACGGCTGATGATCTCGGCGTCACCTTTGGTTTCCAGTGCACGCAGCTGGGCCATCAGGAAGTTGCCGGCACGGGCCGAATTGCTGGCCGCTGTCAGCTCGCTCTGGCGGCCCAGGCTGAAGTCCAGCCGGCCCACGCGGCCCGACCAGCTGACGCCCAGTTCGCTGGCGCGGTCGGTGCTGATGTCGATGATCATGGCTTCGATCTCTACCTGCGCGGTAGGCACGTCCAGCTGGCCTATGAGCTGCTGGTACAGCGGCATGCGCTCGGGAACGTCCTGGATGATCAGCGCGTTCAGGCGCGGCTCGGCCTGGATGCTGGGTTGCGAGCCAGCCTGCGGCGCCGCAGTGCCTGGGCGCGAACCCGCCGCCACCGGCGGCGCCTGCGTTGCCGCAGCCGGTGCGCCCAGCGACGCCAGCGGCTGCAACCCCGCCAGCGGCGCGCCGACCGTGCCGCCAGGGGCAATGGCCACCACCCCCGACACCATGCTGCGCAGCAGCGTGGCGAGCCCCGGGATCACCAGCTGCTGGTCACGGTAGGGTACGGTGCGGTCCTGCGCTGACGCATGCCGCAGCCGGATCACTGACAGCTGCTGCGCCCGCGCGGGCAGGTTGCGGATGGTGTTTTCCACCAGCTGGATGTAGCTGGGCGGGCCCGACACGATGGCCATGCCGTGTTCGGCCAGCTCCCCCCAGCCAAAGCGCGGCTCCAGCACGCCCAGGTCCGTCAGGGCCTTGCGCATGCTGGCCACGTTGCCGCCGGGCGCGGCAATGCCCTTGGTCACGACGTCGCTGGCACGGCTGACAAACAGCGTGCCCGCGTGGGTGTACCAGACAAAGCCGTACACGCTGGCCAGCCGGGCGATGAATTCGGTTGGCGATTTGGTGGCAAAGCGGCCGTTGACGGTGGCGTTCACGGCCGGGTCCATGGCCAGTGACAGGCTGAATCCGGTGGCGAAGTCGGCCAGCACGGCGTCCAGCCGGCTGGCGTTGGCAAAGTAGCTGTAGGGCGCATCGGCGGGCCAGGGGGCTTCACCCGCATGCGCCGGTGTGAACGCAGCCGGGTAGCAGGCCAGCAGTGCCGCGGCTGCAGCGGCGCGCAGGCACGCAAGATAGCGCGGCGTGTCGGCTGCCAGGTTCCGGGGGGAGTGAAACGTCATGTGAAATTCCTTTCGGGCGGGCGGGTCTGCGTGCGACACAGGTCGCTCCAGAAAGCCAGTGCATTGGTGAAATCGGCCAGCGCTTCCTCCAGGGCGGGCAGGTCGGCGCCGGCGGCCAGCGTCTGCTGCAGCACCAGAGCCTGGCGCTGTGGGTCCAGGCACAGCGTGCTGGCGTGTTCCTGCAACAGGCCGGCTGCCGCCTTGCACAGGCGCAGCAGCAGCTCGGTGGCGCGGCGGTCCAGCGGCTCGGGCATGCCCAACAGCTGGGCCTGCAGCACCACGCGATGGTGGGGGCCGGGCAGCAGGTGGATACGCCAGCGCTGATCGACCGTCAGCACGACTCGCCCTTCACCGCGCATGGCATCGTGCGGTATGCGGTGACGGTCCACGAAAGCCCGCACGGTCGGCGGCAGCAGGGACAGGGCATCGGCAGGGTCGGGCATGGGTCAGGGCTCCTGGTGGTCGTGCTGCATTTCCTGCACAAGCCGCAGCACCTGGGCGACGGGTTCGATCAGGTCCGCAGGGATGTACTGGTCCAGCTGGGCGGAGGCATAGAGCGCGCGGGCCAGCGGTATGTCCTGCATGACCGGCACACCGGCGCGGCGGGCCACCGCCGTGATGCGGTGCGCCTTGGCGTCCGCGCCCATGGCCAGCACCACGGGCAACGGGGTGACTTCCCGCTGGTAGGCGATGGCCACCGCCAGGTGCGTGGGGTTGGTGACCACCACGGAGGCATTGGCGGCCGAGGCCACCTCATGGCCTTCCATCAGTTCCCTGTGCAGTTCCTTGCGCTTGTGCTTGATGTGGGGGTCACCTTCGGCCTCCTTGTATTCCTTGGTGACCTCGTCCTTGCTCATCATGAGCTGTTTGGTGTACTGGTGCCTCTGCCAGATGAAGTCCACGACCGACATCACGACATACCCCAGCGACGCGTACAGGATCAGGTGCCTGAGCAGCACGCCGGTCGCCACGGCCACGGCCGTCAGGCCACCGCCGGGCAGGGTGATCAGCGCCGGCAGTGCGTTGCGCAGCACGCTGTAGACCACCACGGAAAGGAGCGCGATCTTGATGTTGGACTTGAGGAATTCAAACAGCGTTTTGGCGCTGACAAGGTTCTTGGCATTGGCCAGCACATTGAGCTTCTTGCCCGACGGCAGCATGGCCTTGAACGACACGTTCATGCCGGTCTGGGCCAGCTCGGTGAACAGGCCCAGGCCGATCACGATGCCCAGGAACGGCGCGACCATCCAGGCCGCCTCTGCCAGCAGTGCCGAGGCCAGGGCGTTGACGGCCTGATGGAATTCCATGCCCAGCACGCCAGCAGGCATGAGGATCATGGACGCAAGGCTGCGTACCAGGGCCTCGGCGTTGGCCAGCATGTAGCCAAACAGCGAGACCACCAGCACGGTTTGCGTCAGGTCCTTGCTGTGGGCGACCTGGCCGTCCTGACGTGCCTTGCGGATCTTCTGCGGTGTGGGTTTTTCGGTCTTTTCGCTCACCGCGGTGCTCCCGCCGCCGGGCTCCACTGGCCCTGCAGGAATGGCACGATGGCCCTCAGGTCTTCCAGGGCGCCATGGCCCAGGTCGAACAGCGTGGCCATGTACATGACCAGCACCATCAGCGCCAGCGCGCTCTTGATGGGCATCGCCAGAAAGAACACCTGCAGCTGCGGCACAAACCGGCTCACCAGCGCCAGGCCCAGTTCCGACAGAAACATGGCAACGATGACCGGTGCGCCGTACAGCATGCACAGCGTCATGAGCCTGTCCAGCTGGGCAAGCATCAGCGGCACGGTGTCGGCGCGCAGGGTGGGCGACCAGTGAAATACCGGCCACAGCTGGAAGCTGTCGTACAACAGGCCCAGCATCAGCAGGAACCCGCCCGAGACCAGGAAGAACACGATGAATGCCTGGTTGAACAGGATGCCCAGTGGCGAGCTGTCGTTGCCGGTCAGCGGGTTCAGCGTGGACGCGATGCTGGCGCCACGCTGGTTGTCAATCACAAAGCCCACAGCCTCGAAAGCCCAGAATGGAATGGCCAGCGCAAAGCCGAGCACGAAGCCGATGAACGCCTCCTTGCACAGCACAAGCACCATCTGGGCCACTGGCAAGCCCTGCTGCAGGTGCGGCATCAGGGTGGGCGCCACCACCATGCTGATGCCGGCAGCCACACCCATGCGCATGAGTCGGGGCACCATTTGCGGATGGAAGATCGGCAGGGCGGCCAGCATGGCCAGCGTGCGCGGCTGGGCGAACGCCAGCGCCATCAGGAAGTCCTGGGCATTGAGGAAAAAGGACTCGTCCATGGCTGGCTCAGCGCCCCACCGACGGGATGGCGTCCAGCACCATCAGGGTGTAGTTGAAGAGCTCGCCCCCAACCCAGGAAGCGGTCAGCGCCAGCGTCGCCATGACGGCAATGAGCTTGACGGCGAATGAAAGCGTCTGTTCCTGGATCTGCGTCAGTGCCTGAAACAGCGAGAACAGCGTGCCCACGACCGACGCGACGATGATCGCCGGCAGCGACAGCCACAGGGTCAGGTACATGGCCTTGACCATGATCGACACCAGGTTTGCCTGATCCATGCGCGGCCCCTAGGTGTAGGTCAGCACGAGGCTGTGGATCAGGCGTGACCAGCCGTCCACCGCCACGAACAGGAACAGCTTGAGCGGCAGCGAGATGGTCACGGGTGAGACCATCATCATGCCCATGGCCAGCAGGATGTTGGAGATGACCAGGTCGATGATGATGAACGGCAGGAACAGCAGAAAGCCGATCTGGAACGCGGCGGTGAGCTCGCTGACCAGAAAGGCGGGCATCAGCACCGCGAAATCGGTCGGTTTGACGTCGGCGGACATCTCCGGTCCCCACAGCTTGCGGGTGTGCAGCACAAAAAAGTCGCGCTGCTCGGCCTTGCTGTTGCGCAACATGAATTCGCGCAGCGGCTCGGCGCCCTTGCGAACGTTCTGGAAAAGCACTTCGGTGCTGCGAATGCCACCGGGCTGCTGGACCGTGGTTTCGTAAATGCGGGTGCCAATGGGCGCCATGATGTAGGCGCTCAGGATCAGCGTCAGGCCGTACAGCGCGATGTTGGGCGGAATCTGCTGCACCCCCAGCGCGTTGCGCAGCAGTGACATCACCACGGCGATCTTCAGGAAGCAGGTGCAGCACACCACCATGGTGGGCACCAGCGCGAGCAGTGCCAGCCCGAACGCCAGCGAGATCGGGTCGATGGAACCGTTCATGGCGCAGCCCCGGCGCCGGCCGGTGCCAGCGACGTGATACCCACCGCCAGCCGGCCGCCGATCTCCATGAGCTCGCCGGTGCCGATCAGCGCACCGTTGGCCCGGATGTTCACGGCCTGGGACAGCGGCCGGCCCAGGTCCAGCACCTGGCCGACCTGCAGTTCGCTCACTTCGGCCAGCGGCAACGTGCGCTGGCCCAGGTCAAACACCAGGCGAATGGGCAGGGCGTCAAGGCTCGGCAGGGGTGTGCCCGCAGCAAAATCGTGCGCTTCGTTGTCAAGGTCGTCTTGGGGGTCATCGTCCATGTGGGCCTCCGTCATGTGCAGGGTTTGGGTCACGACCAGACGGTCGCCATCAGCGCGCACGCGCAGGCCCCACCCGCCAGCGCCCAGCCACAGGGCACCGCCGCTGTCCACGAAGCTGTGGCGCAGCAACACGGCATCTCCGGTGCGCAGGTTGAACAGCTCTGACCGGCTCAGGCTGGCGTTGCCAATTTCTGCCCTCAGCAGCAAAGGCGTCGCATCGCGTGTCACCGGACCTGCGGCGCAGGGGCGTTGCGCCGCCAGCCCGGCCATCAGCATCAGCCCGAGCGCGTCTGTGGTCAGCGTGCCCCACAGCCGCGCGTCACCGCAGTACAGCGACAGGCCAAAACGGTGCAACGGCGCCGCTGCGGCGGTGGCAACCGGGGAGGGGGCCGGGGCCTGTGTCACGCTGTCGATGCGCGCGTTGCCCTGGCCCGAGGCCTGCAGCGCCTGCAGCACGTCCTGCAGCGCGGACTCGAAGGCGCTGGCCCGTACCGGCTCGCTCAGGGCGGGTAGATCCAGCGCCGGGAAGCGGCCCAGCAGCCACTGCGTGGCGCTCGAGGCTGGCAGGCGCAGCTCAAACGGCGCACCGGCCCAGGTCGCGGCCACCACCCAGTCGCCCGCGCCGAACACCACCAGGGCGTCGCGCGGCAGAGGCTCCAGCGAAAGCCGCCAGAGGGTGTCACCCAATATCAGCTCGCACTGGCGAACCTGGCGGGCCAGCAGCGAGCGGCCCTCGGCCTCATTGCGCGTCAGCCGTGGGGGCGACAGCGGCAGCGCCACAGACGGAGATTGCTGACTCACAAGGAACCCTCCGAAGCGTCCGCCCGGGCATGGACGGGGGCCAGCGCGTCACCGGTGTCGTCGTCCACGCGCACCACCACGTCGCGACCCAGGCGGCGCGCCAGGGTCTGCGCGAACGCCGGTGCCGCACGGTCCAGCCGCTGTCGCGATGCGGCGACCGTGCATTCGAAGCTCACCTGCAGCTGCGCGCCGGTTTGCTGCACCGTGACCGCCGTGCCGGGCAGCACAGCCTCGTGCAGCACCATGCGCACTTGCGCCGTATCGGCCGCGCCATGGGCCGACGGCATGCTGACCATGAGCTGCTGCACGGTATCCAGCAGGCGTTCGCGCAATACCGCGTCTACTTGTGGCGCCGTTACGGGGAGCATGATCGGCGGCGGTGCCACCACGGCGTGCGGGTTCGGCGGGATGAGCCCAGCCATGAGGGCCGGATCGGCCAGGGGCACGGCGTACGGTGCCGCATCGCTTTGCTGGACATGGTCCGCCAGCGGGCTGTCGGTGTTGTCCGTGTCGCGGCTGGATTCGGCCGCAGCTTCGGGCTCTGGCAGTGTGATGGATTCGGCCCCTGATCGAACCGCCGGTGCGCCGGACGCGGCGGGCCGCATCTCGCCCGTGCTGGACGGCCATGCCGCGTCCGCCGCGACGTACAGGGGCGGGACGTTGCCGGGCGATGCCCCTGGGGCCGGTCGGGATTGGGGGGGCGGGGCGAACACGCTGTGTGGCCCAGTGACTTGCGGTGGCGGGCTGTCCGCCTGGCCCGACGTCATGCACTGGTCGGGGGTACCCGTGGTGGCAAGCGGTGCGGGGTCCGGTGCAAACGCGGCGGCCGTCGAGACAGCGCGGTCGTCCCAAGGCGACGACGGCAGTGTGGCTTCCAGTGCGGGCCGAGCGGCGAATGATGCGGCTGCGGGTGCTGTGTGATCAGCGGGGCCAGACATCCGTTTCGCAGTCGTTGCCGCGATGGCGCTGGCCGGTGCGTGCGGCGCGACGGCGGGTCGGGGGGACACCGTTGGCTGCAGCGCTGCATCGGCGAGGGCGGGTGTGGAGCCAGGTCCATCCGCGGTTGCAGATGCGCGACGCGACGAGGCAACCGGTGTCGGTACCGCCGCGGCCGGTGCAATGTCAGGTCCTTCCGCTGGTGACGGCCGGGCTGCAGGTTCCAGCGGCACAAAGCGTTCACCGCGGTTGTCGAATACCTGGCCCGGCGTGTTGACGCTGACCGTTGCGCGTGGGGTACCGGCCAACTGCATGGCGGTCTCGCGTTCGTCCGCAGTGGGCGCAACAGCACGGCCGGGCACGACAGGTGCTGGCGCAGCGACCGACACAAAGGGCGTCATGGCAGCCGGTAGCGACACGGAGGGCCACGCAGAAGCCGGTCTTGCGTCAAAGCCGGGCCGGTTCCGGACCACCGCCTGCGCTGTTGTCTGCGGGTCGTTGCTTCCCCGCGGCGTGATGGGCATCGTCGCAGAAGACTCGGGGCGGCGCCCGCCTGCGGCTTCGGCGGTCGGCGGCGCTGCAGCAGCAGAGGGCATGGCGGGCTGCTGCATGGCTTGCCCGAATTTCGCGACCGAGGCGGTCGGCACGGGCGGGGGCGACGCCGTCGGCTGCAGCGCTGCAGCGGCCAGCGGGCGGGCCGTCGCTGGCAGTGGCGCAGCGGTGTTCAGTGCCGTTAGCTCCGCGGGTGTCGGGGGCACCATCGGGGGCTGTGGCAGCCCGCCTGGCGCAGCCGTGAATGTGGCGCGGTCCGATGCCGAGGCGTGAGCGGGCGTGGAGCCGGGTCCGGCCGCGGCTGCAGATGCGGGACGCGAGGAGGCAACCGGTGTCGGTACCGCCGTGGCCGGTGCGGCGGCCGGTTCAATGCCGGGATGCGTGTCCGGCGCCCGGGTGCCATTCGGTTCAGGCTTGGAGCGCGTGGTGAATGCTGGGGCCTTGGGGCCAACGGGCGGCGTGAGCGCGTTCAGCCGGACCTGGACTTCAGCGGGACGGGCCTTGGCCGGGGCGAGGGCCGATGCAGGTCCCGATGCAGGGGCCGTGTCCGGGGTGAATGCGCTCGCGTATCGCGGCGGCTGGCGCTGCCCCTCCAGCAGGGTTGCCTTGGCGGCGACCGGTGCAGCGGCCGGCCCATCCCCCGGCCATGGCCGGGCTGCAGTTTCCAGCGCCGGCTGCGCGGCGAACGCCTGGCCCGGCGTTGCGTCAAACACCGGCAAATGTGGGGTCACAGCTTGCACCTGCACCGTGGTCTGAGGGGCGTTGGTCCCGTCTGACAGCATCGGCTTCGGCGTCGCAGGCTTGGGGCTGTGCCCGCCCGCGGCTGTATCTGCCGGCGGCGTTGGCGCAGTACGGCTCCCGCTGGCGACCCGGGCTGATTCCTGCGGCAGGGCCGGTGACGGCGCCGCAGCAGCACAGGGCATGGCGGGCTGCTGCATGGCCTGCTCGAACCTGGCCACCGCGGCCGGCAGCACAAGCGGTGCCGGCCCCGTTGCGGCGGGTACTGCGGCTGTCGGCGTTGGGGTGGTTGCTGGCGCGCGGTTCATGCGCTCTCCTGGTGGGCTGTGTCGGGTCGGCGCAGGGCTGCAACCTCCTCAATCTCGGCGTCTTCCAACCTGTCAGCGCTGGCCCGCGCCTGGCTCATGAGGTCTTCATGCAGCTGCACGAACTTGTCGTGCGCCCGCATCGCAAACCGGTGCGCAGCCCGGTCGCCGTCCAGCTTGTGCTGCGCCTGTTCGCGCCGTGTTTCGGCACTGTCGCGTTCGTCCCGGTGGTCGGATTCGCGGGCCCGCAGCGTGCGAACCTGGCCCAGCACGTCCTCGATGTCACGCATTTTCACGACGCGTTCGCACAGCTCGCGGTAGACGCGGCGTTCCTGCTCGCTGGCGTACCGGCAATAGTCGTCCAGCCGTTGCTGGGCCTGGTCGCGCTCCGTCTGTGCCTGCTCCAGGACGCGCCGCTGCGCATGGACCGTACGTTCGGTGCTTTCCTCGCGCATCCGCTTGACGGTAACCAGTTGCCTGAACTGCATCATGTGCCGCCTGTGGTGTTTACCGCACCAGTGCCGACAGGGCGGACAGGGTGTGCGCCATGTCGCTGTGTTCGTCGGTGCGTTGGCGCAGGAACGCGTTGATGGCGTCCCGCTTGTCGATGGCTTCGTCGGACAGCGGGTCGGTGCCGCGCTTGTATTCACCGATCTTCACCAGCAGTTCGTTCTCGCTGTAGCGGGCCATCAGCTCGCGCAGCCGGCCGGCGTCGGCGCGGTGCCCGGCTTCGGTCACGTTGTGCATCACGCGGCTGACCGATGCCAGCACGTCGATGGCCGGGTAATGGTTGGCCGCCCCCAGCTTGCGCGACAGCACGATGTGGCCGTCCAGGATGGACCGGGTCTCGTCCGCCACCGGCTCGGTCATGTCGTCGCCTTCGACGAGGACGGTGTACAGCGCGGTGATGGACCCCCGCGCGTTCATGCCGGCGCGCTCCATCAGGCGCGGCAGCGTGGCGAACACGCTGGGCGGAAAGCCGCGGCGGGTGGGCGGCTCGCCCGCGGCCAGCCCGATCTCGCGTTGCGCCCGGGCAAAGCGGGTCACGCTGTCCATGAGGAACAGCACGCGTTTGCCCTGGTCGCGGAAATACTCCGCGATCGCCGTTGCCACATAGGCGGCCTTGGCCCGCTCCATGGCGCTTTTGTCGGAGGTGGCGCAGACGATCACGGCGCGCTGGCGGCCCTGTTCACCCAGTTCGTGCTCCAGGAACTCGCGCACCTCCCGTCCGCGCTCGCCAATGAGCGCCACGACGGTCACGTCCACGTCGGCGCCCTTGACCAGCATGCCCATCAGGGTGGACTTGCCGCCGCCTGCGGCCGCGAAGATGCCCATGCGCTGGCCCTCGCCGCAGGTCAGCATGGCGTCCAGGGCGCGCACGCCCAGCGACAGGGGCCGGCTGATCAGCTGGCGCGCGAGCGGCGCGGGTGCGTCGGTGATGACAGGGTAGTGCTGCGCCACGTCCAGCGGGCCCTTGACCAGCTCGTCCAGCGGGCGGCCCAGGCCATCCAGCACCCGGCCCAGCAGGCCGGGACCGACCGGCACCATGTGCGGGCTGCCGGTGGGGATGACTTCGGTGGTGCTGCCGATGCCGAACATGTCGCCGATCGGCGTGAGCAGCGCGGCCTCACGGGCAAAGCCGACGACTTCGGCCTTCATCTCGAAATCCTCGCCCGGGTTGCGCAGCACGCACAGCTCGCCGACTTTCACGGTCGGCACAACGGCCTTGATGATGGTGCCGATGACCTGAATCACGCGGCCCTTGATGCGCAGCGTCACCGCGCTGTCCAGCGCATGGCTGAGCAGACCGGGCAGCGCATCGAACCGCTGCGGCGGCATCACCAGGGGCGGGGCGTTGCCGATGGCGTTCATGCGCCGGCTCCCCGGGCCTTGCGAAAGGCGGTTTCCAGGGCGGCCAGCTGGCCTTGTGTGCTGGCTTCGACCACGCCGATGTCGCTTTCCAGGATGCAGCAGTCCGGCGCCAGCCGGCCGTCGGGTACCGCGTCCAGCAGGCCGATGCCGGGGTAGCCGGACAGCAGGTCGGCCGTGCGCGCCCTGACGTATTCAAGGTTGTCCGGGTGCAGGCGCAGCGTGATCTGCTTCTGGTTGCGCACGGCCGCCAGTGCACTGCGAACGGTGTGCAGCACGCGGTCGTGGTCGCTGTAGCCGTCGATGATCCGGCGCACCCCTTGCAGTACCAGGGCGGCCAGCTGGTCTTCGACCTGGCTGTAGTAGCTGTCGGTACGTACCAACTGCTCGGCCATGCTGGCGCTGAGTTCCTGGCTGGCTTGCGCCTGGCCTTCGCGGTGACCGCGTTCGCGCTCGGCCTCATAGGCAGCCTGCGCGCCGTCGGTGATGGCCCGCGCCTGTTCGCCGGCATCTTCAACGATCTGCTCGGCGCGGCGCCAGACGAACAGGTCCGCTGCGCCGACGATCCGGGCGTGCGGTGCCACTTGCACCTGCAGCCGGTGGCTGGGCGTCAGCGGGTTGCGGGGAACGACGAAAGCCATTGGGGCTCCAGGGCGTTGAGCAATTCACGCGAGATGGCCAGGGCGCGCTCTGGCTGCAGACCGGCAGCCGACAGCGGTGCGCGCATGGCGTCGGCCTCGGGTGCCAGCCGCAGCCGCGCGCGTCGGCCGACCGCGGGTATCGCGGCTTCGAAGGCTTGCGCCAGCACGGCGCTGCCCCAGGCACGGCAGATCGCGTGGGCCTGGTCCGCGGTCCAGTCTGGCGCCACCGGCAGCCCGGCCAGGGCGACGGCGGTGGGGGTACGTGCCACCGCCAGGCCTTCCGCACCGATCTGCTCGCGCAGCATGGCCAGTTCGTCGCGGGCGATGGTGCGCCGGATGTGCGGTGCGTTGAGCGCGGCACCCAGCAGCAGCAGCACGCGGTCCAGGTGGTCTGGCGGCAGCAGGGCCAGCGGCAGGGCCGGGTCGTCCAGCGCCAGAACGGGATCCAGCCCGTGCCGCTTGAGCAGCGCAGCGGACTGGTGGCGTTGCAGCGCGGGCAACGGCCCCAGGTCTGGGGGGGCGGTGGCCTCTGTGCGCCGCGGGTGCAGCATTGCGGCCGGCATCAGGTTGAAGCGCAGCAGTGCCTCTGCCAGCGGGTGGCGCAGCCAGTCAGGCCAGGCGGGACGGTTCATGCGCCGGCCTCCACCGGGGTTGTGTTGCGCCTGACACGCGACCAGCGCCACACGCCGTAGCCGGCGCCCGCGAGCACGGCGGCCAGCAGTGCGGCCAGGGTGGCGATCAGCGCCGTAGGCTGCGTAGTCTGCCGCACAGCCGTGGGCTTGCGCGGCGGCTCGGCGCTGAACAGGACGATGGAGATCTTTTCGGGGGTGAGGCCGGGTATGGCGTTGTTCACCAGCCGGCGGATCTGTGGTTGCAGCACGTCCAGGTTGTAGCCGTCCTGATGCTTGATGAACACGGCCGCCGACGACGGCGTTCCGGCGCTTTCACCCGCGGCAGGCCGCTCGGGCAGCACCACGTGCACGCGGGCCAGCACCACCCCGTCGATCTGCGACAGCGTGGCACCCAGTTCCTGTGACAGCGCATAAAGATAGCGTGCGCGCTCCTCCATGGGCGACGAGATCAGGCCCTCTTTCCTGAAGACCTGGCCCATGCCGGCATGGCGTTGCTGGGGCAGGCCCTTGGCGCGCAGCAGGTCCACGGCACGGCCGATTTCGGCGGCGTCAATGGACAGGCCCACCATGCCGTCCTTGCCCGGCTTCTTGTCGGCGTCGATGCCCGCGTTCTGCAGTGCGGCCATGACTTCATTGGCCTCGGTTTCGGGCATGGCGCCCATGAGTTCGACCTGGCGGCCGCAGCCTGCGAGCAGGGTGGCCAGCAGCAACACCGGCAGGAGCATGCCGTGGCGCTTCATTGCATCTTCACCAGTTGGTCCAGGTTCTGCGTGCTGCGGCTCACCCCCTTGCTGACCAGGTCGTAGGTCAGCGACACACCCGACAGCTGCATCTGGATTTCAATCATCTGCTGCATGGTCATGGGCTCGTTGCCACCGATTGCCTGGGCGATGTTGCGCCAGCTCAGCTGAAGCTCGCCGGACAGGTTGTTCAGGCTGCCCAGGATCTGGTCGCCCAGCATGGGTTTGCCAACGCCCTGGGGCGCGGCCGCAGCTGCCACCGCCGCTTCGGCGTGCACACCGGCTGCGGGGGTATTCAGCAACTCGTTGAAGCGGGCCACATCGTCGGCCGCGGGGGCGGCACGTGGTACGGCGTCATGCTGCCCCAGAGCCGGCTCGGGGCGCAGGGCGAGGGGCAGGGCGGTTGTTTCCATGGTGTCTGTCCTTGTCTATGGGGACGATTCAGGCGTCCGTAGAAAGCAGCGCCTGGGTCAGCGGATGGCCGCCCGCAGCCTGCGCTGCATGGGTGCTGTGGGTGGATCGGCCCGCCAGGTGCAATACCAGCGCCCGCAGGGCCTGAAGGTCGGCCGCATGGCTCGCGTCGGCTTCGGCCAGGCCCTGCTCGATCGTGCGCAGGGCGTCGTCATGGCGGCGCCGGTTCAGCTGCGCCAGCGCCATGCCGACGTAGGTGTAGTGCGCGCCGGGCCGGCAGCGCCGCAGCGCATCAAAGATGATGGCGGCGTTGGCCAGGTCGCCCTGGGCGGCGGCCAGGAAGCCGGCTTCGGTCAACAGGCGTATTTCTTCAGGCTGCAGCGGGTTCATGGGCAAGCCTCATGAGTTCGAGCATGGCCTGGGCGCGGGCATGAACCTGCGCATGGCCGGGGTGGGTGTTGCAATAGCCGATGGTGGCCGCCAGCGTCTGGCGGGCCGGCTCCTGCTCGTGGTTCAGCAGCTGGCATTCGGCCAGCGCCAGCAGGTGGCCGGGCACGCCCGGCTCCAGCGTACACAGGGCCTCGAAGGCCAGGCCGGCTTCGGTGTAGCGGCCCAGCCGCTGCAGGCAAAGCGCCAGGCCCAGCAGGTAGACGGTGTCATCGGGCCGGCAGACCGTCAGCAGCTGGAAGCAACCATACGCCTTGGCGTAACGTCCCTGGGCGTACTCGTTGTAGGCCAGTGCATACAGGGACCGCGCATCGCCGTCGCTCATGCGCCGGCTGCCGGGCAGCAATGCCAGCGCATGGCGAATGCGGGTGAACACGGAAACGACCCGGTCAGGCGGTGGCGCGGCTTGAACCTGCATGCTCACACCGCGCTGATCTGGCGGTTGGCGTCGGTGATGGCCTGCAGGAAGGCCTGCAGCAGCTCACGCACGGCGCGGATCAGGTCCTGCGCGGTGGCGGCGCCGTCCCCGGCGCGTTGCGAGCTGCTTTGCAGGCCTTCGGAATGGGCGGACAGCTCCTTGTTGCGCACGTCGTGCAGGGCCGCGTCGAACTGCTTGAGCGCGGCATGCCAATCACCGCCGCCCTTGGCGATGGACGCCAGCGCGCGGCTGAACATGCCCAGCGCGTCCTGCAGCGCGCGCCAGTTGGCGGCCTGGGTGCCAAGCTTGGCGGCTTCGTTCTCGAGTCTGTCGAGTTTTTCCGCGCGCAGCTGGGGGCGTTGCTCGATGGCCTGGATGGCTTCTTCTTCCTCCCGGATCTGTTTGTCGATGCCGCGATTGTGTTCTTGGTCTTCCTCGCTGGTGCCCCCCTTGCGTTGGCCCTGCAGCGTCTTGATCTTCTTATCGTGAACATCAATGTCGCTGAAGTCCTTCTTGTTCAGACCCCCGCCCGGCGGGATTTCCTGCCTGACCTTGTTGATTTCCTGCTGCTTTTGCTGTTGCAGCTTGGCCGCCTCTCCGGCCTTGTAGGCCGCGCGCAGGGCGGCGGCGCCCATGGCGCCTTCGGCGACACCCGACGCGATCTGCGAGTTGGCGTTGGCCAGGCCCGCCTGCGTGGTGTCCTCGGCGGCGGCCCTCACTTCGTTGGCCGCGTCCAGCAGCGCATGGATGGCCGCCTGCGCGTCACTGTTGCGGATGGCGATCTCGATCTGCTTGATGCCCACCGCGAAACGGTGGCTGAGCAGCGCCACCTGGTACAGGTCCAGCGTGGCGGAGTCGCCCAGCAGCGCGTCCAGCCGGGTCAGTGTTTCGCTGTCGAGCCCGCCCGCTGTGTCAGGCGCCGGCAGGCCGTCGGTACTGCCGGGGCGCGGGCTGAGCTGGCGTGCCAGGTCGGCGTCGGTGGGCTGCGCGCCGCCCGATCCGCCCAGGGCGGGCGGTGGCGCCGTCAGGTCGGGGCTCCAGCGGGGCTGGTGGTGCAGGGTGCTGTCTGTGTTGATCAGTGACATGGTTTTCCTCGGTTGCGGGGGGAGTCAGATGGCTTTGAGCATGGCCGCGTTGGCCTGGCTGGTGTCTTTTTCAATGTCGGTCAGCGTGCCGACGTTCTTTTCCCAGTCCTCCATGCTTTTCTTGATGAGTTCGACGATCTGGTCGTGGAACTGCTGAAGGAGCTTGGCCAGTGCCTTCATGCGCTGCAGGTCTGCCTGGGACAGGTCGGCGGCGTTCTTGAGCAGGGTGGTTTCGATGTCCAGGCCGCCCTTGGCGGCCCCGGTACCGCCGTTGGCGACGGCCAGCGCGGCGCCGAACACGCCGCCGATCATGGCCAGCGTGGCGGCGGTGCCCTTGAGGTCCTTGGCCGCGCCGGCGTTGGCCTTGAGCATGACCAGCGCGGTCAACAGCTGCGTGGCCAGGGTGAATCCCATGATCACGCCGTTGACCGTGTTCTTGTCGTCCGTGGCGTACATCGCGATGCCGCCGGCCGTGTTGCCCACGAACTTCGCGTCCATCGCGATCGCCATCGGTACCACGGTCTTCAGGCCGTTCAGCGCCATCTTGATCTTGGCGTTGGGGCTGGACGACGGGTTGGCCACCATCGAGGCCACGGCAATGGCGACTACCACGGCGCCGGAGGTCAGCATGCCGGCCTTCTCGGCGTCCTTTTCGGACATGCCCAGGTCCATGTACATCAGCTTGAAGCCCTTGGCCAGGCCGTCGGCCATGCTGAGGTTCACGCCCTTGTCGGCAAAATATTCCTCATTGACGTGCTGGGCCATGCCGTAGCCGGCCATGGCGATCGCCGCCACGGCCAGCGGCGTGGCCAGGCCGGCCGTGCCCACGGCCAGCGCCACCGACAGTACGGCGGCCAGCGGTATGGCGATGCGCTTGAACCACTTGAGCGCTTCGGAATCCTTGTCGTTCTTCTGGCTGTTGCCCAGGTTGCGCATGAACTCTTCGTGCTTGACCTGGCGCAGCTTGTGCTGCTCGTCCATCATCCGGCGGGCCGTGGTCAGCTGGGTCTGGGCGGTTTTTTCCGCGCTCTCGTGGAGCTTGCCCAGCACCACGCCGTTGAGGAAATCGCTCAGGTCTTCCACGCTCATGGCGCCCAGCGAATCGCCCAGCCGCGGGGCCTGGATCAGGCCCATGACCGCCAGCATGGCGGTGTCGGAGCCATGGACGCGGCTCCATTCCCTGGGCTCCAGCGCCAGGTAGGGGGCCGCCTGCTCGAGTGCTTCCTCGTCGGACAGCCCGTTGCCGGCCGCCGTGGTGGCCTGCCCGGTCGGGCGGCGGTCCCGGTCGTTGTCAGATGGCGGCACGGGCGGCGCGCTGCCGACGGCAATGTCGCCGCCGCTCATGGTGCCTCCGCCGGTGCCTGGGGTGCTCCGGCCAGCAGGTCCAGCATGGCCTGCGCGCGGGTGCGCAGCGCGGCTTGCGCGGGGCTGTCGCACTGGCGCACGATCATGGCCAGGCCTTCGCGGGCCTCGGCCTTCAGGCCCAGTGCCAGCAGGCACTCGCAGGTGTGAAAGCAGGGCATCAGGTCCGACGGGTCGTGCATGGCCACCAGCGTGTACACGCTGATGGCGGTGCCCCAGTCGCGGCACATCTGCAGGGACGCCGCCTGGGCCATGAGGTAGCGCGGCTCCTGGTGGTTGTACAGCACCAGAAAGCCGAACACCTGCGCGGCTTCAGGGTAGCGCGCGCGGCTGTACAGGTGGTGGCCGACCGCGTACAGCGCCTCGTAGTCGCGTGTGTCCAGACCGCTCAGGTCGCCCAGCACGCCGCCGCCGCCCAGGTGGCGCAGCAGGTCCTGCATCGTAGCGTCCAGCGCGGGCGGCGCATCGCCGCCGGGGGTGTTGGGGGTGCTCATGGAGAACTCCTTTGAAGGTGGCGGAATGGGGTGTTACTTCAGGTTGCCCAGGATGGTTTCCATCACCCGGCCGTACTTGTCGATGAAGTTGGTCAGCAGCGTGAAGGCCTCGTTGCGCTTGGTCACCAGGCTTTGCACGCGCAGCATGTCCAGTTGTTGCTCGTTGGCCAGCGCGTCCAGCGTGCCGCGCACCTTGTCGATGGCGCCCTTGAGGCCTTCCTTGGTGACGTGGTCGGGGTTGAAGTGGCCCTGGCCATCGCCGAAGCTGGCACCCAGGGTTTCGCTGAAGACTTTCATGCCGCCCGGAATGGCGAACATGGCGGCGTGGATCGCGTCGCCATACGGCGCGAGGGCGTTCGCGTCGGTGATGATTTCCTTGATCTTCTTGTTGCCTTCGGTGGTGGAGCTGACCTTGCCGGCCAGGTCATTGAGCGCGCCCAGCAGGGTGTGCAGCTTGCCGATCATGTCGGTCTTGGACTGGGTCACGCCCATCTGCTGCTTGAGCAGGTCGTCCAGCACCTGGGCCCGGCGCACCTGGGCCATGTAGATGGCGGTCAGCAGGTCCAGGTCCTCGATGTCACCGTCCAGGTCGTAGTCGGGCTTGCCGTCGTTGTTCAGGTCAATGCCGTCCATGCCGTCGCCGTCATCGTTGTCGTCGTCATCGGTCACGACGGGCGGCGGCGCCGGACCGATGAGGTTCTGCATGGCGAACTGGGTTTTGTAGATGCGGGCCAGGGTGGGATCGATCTGGGCCAGCTTGTTCAGGGCGGCGTGGTCCAGTGGTCGGGCGAATGTCTCGTAGGTATAGGCTGCCGCGGGCACGCTCGGGACCATCGCCACCGACTGGGCCGAGGCCTTCAGGTCATGGACCACCCATCCGGTCTGGTTGCCGGCACGATCGGCCAGCCCGTAGGCGCGGAATTGAACGTCTTCGCCGGCCAGTCCCGCAGCGACGGAGTCAACCGACCGGCCGTCGCTGTAGTACAGGATCGGCGGAACGATGAACAGGACTTCAACCCTGCCGGCCGGGGCGTTGATCCGTATCCCGCCGGGAGCGATCTGAAGCGGGCCGTTTGTATAGTCGGTGAACTGGGCCTGGAAATTGTTGGTCAACAGGCCGTTCAGGGTATTCACGCCTGTGAAGCCGGAGAGATCGTCCAGGTTGAATGTGACCTGGAGCACCTGCTTGCCTGGGTATTCGACGTGACCTGTGAACACTCCCGCGACGACGCTGCCCGGCCTGACCACGGGTGCTGCGCGATCCAGTGTCACATAGTACGGCGTTGAAGTTGCCTTCACGACGCCGTCGGCGCCACTGACCTTGAACTGCATGGCCGTCGTGCCATCGCCGGCGGGGTTCCCATTGATGGAGTCTTCCAGATCAATGAATCCGTTGGAGATGTCAGCGAAGGTCAGGGCGCGCGACGTGCGGGCACCCCCGTTGCTGGTCAGTGAGACGATGTCTCCTACCTGGGCCGTGACCGGCTTGCCGTATTCATCCACCAGGCTTTCCAGCTCCAGGCGGTGCATGGGCTTCAGCGCGCTGGTGATGCCGTCGCGACTACTGCCGCCGGTGTCGCTCAGCAGGTACGCCCGGTTCGCGTAGGCGTCTTCCAGGGCGGCGACGCACAGCGCCTTGGCCATGTCGGCGTTGTAGCCGTGCAGCACGTCCAGGCACTGCGCGTCCAGGTTCTGCCGCTGCAGCAGCTGCCGGGTCAGCTTGTACCAGGCCACGTAGGCGGCGGCCACGGGGTGGACCTTCTGCAGGTCGGTGAGCATCTTCGCGTCCAGCGGCTTGCCATTGTTGGTGGCGTTGTTCAGCATCGTGGTGGCAAAGGCAGCCCAGCCTTCAATGGGCGGTGGGTTGACGATGAAGGCGTCGTCGATGTTGCCCGGGGGCACGGCATAGCTGCCGGTGAAAGTGCTGCCCGTGGGGTTGAGTTTGTAGAAGGCCTCCATGAGGTCCTTGCAGTCCCAATCGTCCCAGTGCTCGCGCAGTTCGGCGTTAATGAAGCGGGCCGCCTCGGCGCCGTTCAGTGCGACGAGTGCGTCCAGCAGGTCGTCAGCAATCGCGATGTGGTTGTTGGCGGCATGCGTGATGTAAGTCTCGGCGAAGCCCGTGGCCTGGGTCCCGTTTGTGCGGCCCAGCGTGGCGATCGCCTGGGCCGGCGGCGGCAGGTTGGCGGACGAGGCGTAGCCCAGGCTGCTTGCCAGCAGCGCGTTGCGCTCGGTGGGATTGGTGACAAAGGCGTCCGAGCACAGCAGCAGGGCCAGCCCACTGGTGGCGGGCTTCTTCAGCGCATTGATGTAGTTGGCCATCCGGCTGGGTGCGCCGTCAGCCTGGGGTGCGTACAGGAATCTGCTGAACGCTTCGATGTTGTCGGTTGAGTCGTTGTGGTAGTCGATCAGGAAGCGGATGGCTTCATCGTCCAGCGGCAGGCCGTATTTCAGCGCGGTATCCAGCTGCGTGAGGTAGTCAGCGCGGGCGGTCTTGACGGACGTGTCGTTGAGGGGGACTTCCTGTACCTGCAGGAAGGCCTTGGACCGGGTGTCGAGGATCGTGGTGGTCATGGGGTTCTCGCGGGTTGCGGTGTTCAGACCAGTTGACGGTTGCGACGAACCTGGCGCGCAAAGCGGGTCAGGGGGTCGGGCTCTTGCGTTGCAGCAGGCAGGCTCTGGCTGTACTGCGCGCGCCGCACCTGTTCGATGGCTTGCTGATGAAGGTCGGCCAGGGCCTTCGCCGGTTGCGCATTGCGCTGTGTGTTCTGTTTCAGCTGGTGTGCCCGGCTGATGTGCGTCTGCAGCAGGCTGTCGGTGGTTTGCAGGTTGTCGCGGACCTCTTCAAAGGTGGCCTGTGCCTGGCTGATCAGCGTGGTGGGGTCGGGTGCGCGGTTCATCAGGGGCGATCGTGTTTGTGGTGAAGGCAATTTAGTCGCCGCCCCTTTGCCCCGATAGCTATACCGATGTCTTCGGGGTATCGCGGCGCAAGCCATCGCGCCAACATACGTCTGTATCACTGGGCACGACCGGGGGTCGCACCTATGCTGAGCCGCAAAGCAATGCAACCACGTCAGCGCGTACCAGTCTCATGGCCCTTCCTGTTGAACACCTTGCCAACGCTGGCCCCGGCCGCTTTGTGGCGCAGCTGTCCGCCACGCGCGACCGCGCGGGCTCACTGGCGGGTGAACAGGTGCAGGTGAAGTCGCAGCTGTCCGTGCTGGAAGATGCGCGCGAAGAAATCTCGGCTTACGTCGCCATCAAAAGCGAATCCAAGACGCTGAAGCAGCGCAAGGTAGGTGCGAGCCCGGCCGTGCGCCGCATGCGTGTCGAACAGGTGCAGGCCTATCTCGATGCCACGCGGCGGTTTGCCGGCCCGCAGGCGCAGGCCGACCTCGCCCGTCGCATGCAGGCCAGCGTGCGCCCGCGCGATGTGGTCGAGCGCGGCCTGCGCCAGCCGGCGCACCAGTTCGCCATGCTGCAGTTTGCTCTGGACGACGCGTTGCGCCGGGGTTTGCCCGGTGAGGTGACGGCCCGCCTGCAGGAGGCGCTGGACGAACTCGTGCACGACCATGGCGAAGGCATCCAGGCCGGACTCAACACCATCCATGTGGCTGCGGATTTCGCATCCGACGCCGATGGCATTGACAACTTTCAGCAGACCTATAGCGACATCGTGCTGGGCGAAAAGACCCTGGCCCAGACCCTGACGCTGGTGTTGCAACGTCTGGCGGGCCTGCGCGGGCGGGACTTTGAACGCGGGCTCAAGGCGCTGCTGACGGCGCTGGGCGCGGACCTGTCCGCAGCCAGTCCCTCGCGCGAGCCGGTGCGGCTGCAGGCGCTGGTGCAGGACGTGTACCAGCTCGAAGTTGCCAGCTCGGTGCTGGAATCCTGCAAACGTCTTGCATCCCGCATTGCCACGCTGTACGGCATTGAGACCGTGGACCCGCTGGAGTTCATGCAGGCTCTGGTGGCCTTCACCGGGGACCGCTGGGTCCTGCCGGCGCGCATGCTGTCGCTGGCCCAGGGTTTCCAGGTGGCCGGCCTGCCGGTGCGGCTGACTTTTTATGCCGGGCTGCGCGATGCGCTGCACCTGATCCCCACGCGGGTGTTCGCTGATGTGGAGGCCCGCAACAGTGTGCTGGGCAGCGCGCAAGAGGTTTACGACCGCACCGTTGCCGAGGAAGAAGAACGCCAGGAGCGTCAGCGCCTGGAGCACCAGGACAAGGGGGCACGATGAACCCGGACGGGATTGACGACGCCCTGGCCGAATACGGGCAGCAGCTGGGTGTGCCGGGGCTGGCGCTGGGCGCGCACGGTGTGGCGCAACTGGAACTGCAGGCGGGCGGGCTTCTGGCGGTGGAGCCTGCGCGGGGCGGCACCGACGTGCTGGTCTATCTCGGGCGGCCGCTGGGTTTTGACGGCATGGCCGTGCTGCGCAGCGCGCTGGCGGCGGCGCACTACAGTGCCGCGCCGCTGATGCCGCTGCAACTGGCGATCAGCGGTGACGGCCCCGAGGCACTGCTGATTGCACTGGTGCGCGTGCCCGGCCGCGAATTCACCGCGCAGATGCTGGGCCGCGTGGTCGATTACCTGGGCCGCTGGTCCGACGGGGTGCGCCATGGCTGAACTTCGCATCGGGCAACAGGTCTTTTTCGAACGCGGCATCGACAGCATCGTCGGCACGCCCGAAGGCGTGGACGTGCTGTACCTGCCCGACACGCATGAGCTCGCGCCGGCGGCGCTGGTGCGCGCGACGGCGCTGGACGAGCTGCTGTCGGTGCGCAACCTCGAATCCCTTCTGGAGGCGTCGGTGCGACCCGAACTGGCCGAGCGCGACCTGTTGTCGCCCCAGCGGTTTCGCGCCACGTTGAACGCCGTGCTGGCGCGCTTTGCGCACGTGGCCGACGCGCGCCGCCATGCCAACCCGCGGCTGGCGCGCACGCTGGACGGTGCGGCGCGGGTGCTGGCCGACGAAACCGAGCTGCGCGACCTGCTGCAGATCTACCGCACCGCACTGCTTCAGGGCTGAACAGGACACCACCCCATGAGCGAACAGGAAGTCAACCTCGTGCAGCTGCTGGCCTGGGCCTACCTGCGCAATGCGCGGCCCCACAAGGCCGTGGCATTGCTGGCCGCACTGGACGCCGTGGCGCCGGGCCGGCGTGGCGTGCTGCACGCGCTGGCGCTCGGGCTCGTGCGCAGCGAGCAGCCCCAGCAGGCGCTGGACACACTGGAACGCGCGACCGCCTTCGCCCCGGCCGACGCAGCCTGGCATCTGCTGCGCGCGCAGGCCCTGGTGGCCAGCGGCCGGCGCATCGAAGCCCGGGCGGCCATGACGGCCTGCCTGGAGGCCCGCGCATGAGCACCGCCATGCAGGCGCGCATGCACCGCGCCGTGATGTTGCTGACCAGCCGCAACGACATCGTGCTGGCGGTGATGATCGTGGCCATCATCTTCATGATGATCCTGCCGCTGCCCACCTGGCTGGTGGATGTGCTGATCGGGCTGAACATGACGGTGTCGGCCATGCTGCTGATGGTGGCCATGTACCTGCCGTCGCCGCTGGCGTTTTCCAGCTTTCCGTCGGTGCTGCTGGTGACCACGCTGTTCCGCCTGGGCATTTCCATTGCCACCACGCGGCTGATCCTGCTGCACGCCGACGCCGGCCACATCGTGCAGACCTTCGGCAATTTTGTGGTGGGTGGCAACCTGGTGGTGGGCCTGGTGGTGTTCCTGATCCTGACCATCGTGCAGTTCGTCGTCATCACCAAGGGCGCCGAGCGTGTGGCCGAGGTCGCCGCGCGGTTCTCGCTGGACGCCATGCCAGGCAAGCAGATGTCCATTGACGGCGACATGCGCGCGGGCTCCATCGACATGGACGAGGCCAAGCGCCGCCGCGGCATCGTCGAAAAGGAAAGCCAGCTGTATGGCGCCATGGACGGCGCGATGAAATTCGTCAAGGGCGACGCCATCGCCGGCCTGATCATCGTGGCCGTCAACCTGCTGGGCGGCATCATGGTGGGCAGCCTGCAAAAGGGCCTGACCATGGGCGAAGCGGCCAAGGTCTATTCGGTGCTGACCATCGGCGACGGTCTGATCGCGCAGATTCCGGCGCTGTTCATTGCCATCTGCGCCGGCATCATCGTCACGCGTGTGAACACCGGCGACGCCGGTCCGTCCAACGTGGGGCGCGATATCGGCAGCCAGGTGCTGTCGCAGCCCAAGGCGCTCATTATTGCGGCGGCCGTTGCCCTGGGCATGGGCCTGATCCCGGGCATGCCCACGCTGACCTTCGTGTGCCTGGCTGCGGCCATTGGCGGGGTGGGCGTGATCCTGCTGCGCAATACCCGCAAGGTGGTGGACAGCAAGACCGGGCAGGTGACCGAAGTGCCGGCCATGCAGGCGGCGGGCGAAACGGCCAAGCCCAGGAACGAGGCGGGCGAAGAATTCGTGCCCACCGTGCCCTTGTTGATCGATGTGGCGGCACACCTGCGCGAGGCCTTCGACGCCGAGGTACTGAACCAGGAACTGCTCAAGATCCGCCGCGCGCTGTACTTCGACCTGGGCGTTCCTTTCCCCGGTATCCAGCTGCGCTTCAACGACCGGCTGCCCGCGCAAAGCTACAGCATTGCGTTGACCGAGGTGCCGGTGTCGCAAGGCAAGCTGCGCCCGGGCTGGCTGCTGGCGCGCGAGAACCCGCGCAACCTGGACGCGTTGGGGGTGTCCTACGAAGAGGACAGCAAGTTCCTGCCCGGTATTCCCACGCTGTGGGTGTCGGCGTCACTCAGGGAAACCCTGGAGCGCGCCGGCGTGCCGACCCTGGACGCGAGCCAGATCCTGACGCATCACCTGGCCTACGTGCTCAAGAAGTATTCGGCTGACTTCCTGGGCATCCAGGAAACCCGGTTCCTCATGACGTCCATGGAGGCGCGCTTTCCCGACCTGGTCAAGGAGGTCACCCGCGTCATGCCGATCCAGAAGATTGCCGAAATCCTGCAGCGCCTGGTGTCCGAGGAGGTGTCGGTGCGCAACCTGCGTGCAGTGCTGGAGTCGCTGGTGGAGTGGGGCCAGAAGGAAAAGGACTCGGTGCTGCTGACCGAGTACGTGCGCGCGAGCCTCAAGCGTCACATCAGCTACAAGTACTCCAGCGGTCAGAACATGCTGCCCGCCTACCTGCTGGCCCCGGCGGTGGAGGAGACCCTGCGCGGCGCAATACGCCAGACCAGCGCGGGCAGTTACCTGGCGCTGGACCCGGCCGTGGGCAAGCGCCTCATGGAGGTCATCCGCAAGACGGTGGGTGACATCACCCAGGCCGCCCACCGGCCCGTGCTGCTCACGTCCATGGACATCCGCCGGTACCTGCGCAAGATGGTCGAGGCCGAGCTGTACGAACTGCCGGTGCTCAGCTACCAGGAGATGACGCAGGAGATCAACATCCAGCCGCTCGCGAGGATTGAACTATGAGCGAACTGCACGACGCCGCCCTGCTGCAAGACATGCTGGACGAAGCCGGCCCCGCAGCCGGGGTGCTGCTGCCGGCACCGCCTGCGTCTGCGCCCTGGGTGGTACTGCAGCTGCGCGTGCTCAGCGGCCTGCATGCCGGCGCGCGCGTGCTGCTGGATGGCAGCGGCTACCTGCTGGGCACGCTGGACGATTGCGACTTCGTGCTTGAAGACCCCGGCGTGCAGCCGCATCATGCCCGGCTGTCGCGCGTGGATACCCCGGGCGACGGCGAATGGCAGATCGAATGGCTGGCGCAGCCCGGCGGGGCGCCGGTGCTGGCGCCCATGCGTCTGGTGCGTGGCAAGGCGGTGCAACTGGGCCCCGTTGTGGTGGCCGTGGATGAGGTCGACGCCCCCTGGCCGACACTGGAGCAACTGGTGTTGGTGCCGCATGCGCCGGCACTGGAGCCTGGCCTGCCCGCGCCGCAGGCGCCTCTGCCGGTGCGCCCACGCTGGCGCGACGGGTGGAGCGCCGCACCCCGGCGCCGGGTGCTGGTGGGCGTAGCTGCGGCCACGGTGGGTCTGTCGGCCGCGGCGGCGCTGGTGGTCTGGCCCAGCGGACTGCGGCCCGGCGCTGAGGCCGAAGCGGCGGCAGAACGCCCGGCCCAACAGGCCGCAGCCCCGGTCGCGGCCCCCGACCCGGCGCAGCGCGCCGCGATCGAATCCGCCCTGGCCGGGCGTGGGCTGGCCGGACGGGCCCGCATTGAACCTGCCGGTTCCGCCTGGCTGGTGCATGCACCGGTCATGACCGACCTGGAAGGCGAAGCCTTGCTGGCCGCGCTGTCGCGGCTGCAGCCCCGGCCAGTGCTGCGCCTGCCGACCGAACAGGAACTGCGCGACGAAGTCACCGAAGCGATGCCCCGCCTGGCCGGCAGCCATGCCGCGGCGGTGAGACTGCGTTCCCTGGGGCCGGGCCGCTTCCGCCTGGAAGGGCGCCTGCCCACCGCCGCGGCGCGCGACCAGCTGCTGCGCACCGTGGCCGACGCCTACCCGCAGGCGGCGTGGGAACACGCCGTGCTGACCCCGGCCGAGGCCGGTGCCGAACTGCTGGCCGAGCTGCGCCAGCGCGGCTGGCAGGCCGCGGGCGAATGGAAGGACGACGCCATGCAGATCCAGGTGACGCTGCAGCAGCGCGACGTGCCCAACTGGGAGCAGACCCTGCTGGCCGCCGACCGCACCCATGCCGTGCCGTTACGCGCCACCATGGCCTTCGCCCAGAGCGCCCCCACGCCCGCGCCGGCGCCGCGCGCGGGCGAGTCGCGCCTGCCGTTCCAGGTGCGCGGCGTGGTGGGCGGCGACATGCCCTATGTGCTGCTGTCCGGCGGCGACCGCCTGTCGCAGGGTGGTGTCTGGCAGGGCTGGCGGCTGGCGTCCATCACGGGCGGCCAGCTGGTTTTTGAAAACGGCGCACAGCGTGCCGTGCTTGCAAGGTGAACCCCATGAACACATTGACCGAACTCGAAGACCGCCTGGCGGCGGATGACGGTGACGCCCTGCGCGCGCAGCTCATGCAGCAGTTACAGGCCACCGCCACGCGCCTGCGCGGCCGGCTGGCCCGGCCGTTGCCGCGCGACGAATTTGCGGCCGTCAGCGTCTGCCTGCAGGCTGCTGAAGCCGCGCAAGGCGTGCTGGGCCGCTGGATCACTGGCACAGCCCGATTTTCCCCGGTCACTGGCAGCGGTGTTGCACGCAGCCAGCGATCTTTCTGAACTGCAACAAGGAGAACCAGCATGGCTGACGACGCTACTACTACTACTACTACTACTACTACCGGGCTGAACATCGACCTGATCAGGACCAACATATTCGACAAGTTCACGGCGGCCGAAACTGCCATGAAGACCAAGATTACGGGCATGACGGCCGACCCCACCATGAGCGAGATGGTCCAGATGCAGATGGAGTCGCAGAAGTGGTCGATGTTCGGCGAAATGACCACGACGCTGACCAAGTCGCTGGCGGACTTCTCCAAGAAGTGCATCCAGCAAAGCAGCTGAACCGGAGGCTTGCCATGGCAGAAATTTCCAATGTCAAGCCGCCGCCGCTGCTGGCTGATGCAGCGCCACAGGACGCCGTTGTGCGGGCCCCCGCCGCCAACCCGCCCGCTGCGCAACCTGCCTGGGGCAGTGTGCTGGACGCGCTGCGCGAAGCCGACGAAACCCTGGCCACGGTGCTGACCGGCGTGGACAACCAGGCCTCGGCCCAGACCCTGCTGCAGGTCCAGCAGGGCCAGCAGCAGGCCGGGGCGCAGGGCGCGCTGGCATCCAGCCTCGTGAAGAACGAGGCCAACGCCAGGCTGCAGGCCATCTCCAGGATGGTCTGAGGCATCTGCTAACCGTCCCCATCCAAGGAGCCTGCCAATGAAACGCGACTGGGCCGACGGCTATGTGGCCGACATTACCTATTCACACGGCTACTTCCATGAGCTGGCGCCGCCGTACCTGCGCTGGCACATGCTCGTCAACGGGCTGGCGCTGCCGTCGGACGGCAGCGCCTACACCTACTGCGAGCTGGGCTATGGCCAGGGCGTGTCGGCCAACCTGCACGCCGCGGCCAACCCCCGCGGCGAATTCTGGGGCACGGATTTCAACCCCGACCACGCGCTGTACGCACGCGCCACGGCCCGGCAGGCGGGCACAAGCGCCCAGTGGCTGGACCTGAGCTTTGAGGCCATGCTGGACACCCCCACGCCGCAATTTGATTTCATCGTGCTGCATGGCGTCTGGTCGTGGGTGAGCCCGGCCGCCCAGCATGCGCTGGTGGAGTTCATGCGGCGCAAGCTCAAGCCCGGTGGCGCGGTGTTCATGAGCTACAACGTGCTGCCCGGCTGGAACGCCGAAAAGCCCCTGCGTGACCTGCTGTGGCTGCACACCGAAAACGCGGGCGCGCCCGGAGCTTCCACGACTGTGCGCATTGCGGGGGCGTTGAAATTCGCCCAGGCGCTGCGCCGCCACGGCAGCGCGTTCTTCACCGAAAACACCCGGGCCGGCCAGGCGCTGGACGACATGCTGCGCCAGGATCCGGGCAGCCTGGCGCACGAGTATTTCAACCAGTCGTGGTGCCTGAGCTACTTTGCGCAGCTGCAGCAGCAGCTGCAGGCCGCGCGGCTGGACTTTGCCTGCTCGGTTCACCTGTCTGACGTGGCGGGCGAAGTGCGCGAACGACTGGCCGGCGCCGGCTTCCTGGAGCCGGGCATGGGTGTGCCCTTGCGCGAGACGGCGGCCGATTTCGTTCTGAACCGGCGCTTTCGCCGCGATGTGTTCACGCGCGGCGCGCTGCGTTTGTCGCATGTGGCGCAGGCCGCTGCGCTGGACGAAGTGAAGTTCGTTGCGGCCCGTCCGGTGGCGGACGTGTCCATGTTCCTGTCCACCCCCTACGGGAAGCTGGCACTGGACGAGACCCGCGTGCGCGCGCTGCTGGATCGGCTGGCCGAAGCACCACAACCGCTGGCCGCCCTGCGAGCTGACGTGGCGCTGGCGGACTGGCCGCTGGACGACCTGTTGCTGAACCTGTCGCGCCTGGTGGCGCGGCGCGACATCTGCCCGGTGTTTGCCGATGATGCCCAACGCGCCAGGGACGCCCATGCGCACGAGTTCAACGAGGCCATGGCCCGGCAGGCGCTGGGCGACAACACGTTGCGCTATCTGGCGTCTCCGGTGGCAGGCTGCGGCATCGAGACCCTGCGGCTGGAGCGTCTGTTCTGGCTCGCCTGGCAGGGCGGCGCGCGCAGCGCGGCGGAGCTGGGCCGCGCTGTGACGGCCGAAGGTGCCAGCGCCCAGGCCCACGAAGACAACGAGCGTCATGCCGCGCATTTCATCGCGACGACGGCGCCGCTGTGGCAGCGCCTGGGGGTGCTGAACCAGCGTGCAGCGCGGCCGCGTAAATAGGCAGGTGTTCCCATGGCCCTGATCGAATCCAGTCCTGCGACGACGAAGCCCACCGCGATGGCGGCCCTGCCCGCCACGCCACGACCGCGCGTGGCTGGCGCGGCCCTTCAGGCGCCACCGGCCCGCAGTACCGCCTGGGCAGAAACAGCGCACTGGCTGCTTATGCCCGTCTCACCGGTCCATGCGCCGCAGTTTGCCCGGTTGCATGAGTACAACCAGGATCACTTCCGGCTGGCCATGTCGCTGGAGCCGGCCATGGCGCAGGCCTCTTTCTGGGAGCCGGTGCTGCGCGACCAGGAGCGGGCCTTCCAGAACGGCTCGGGTGTCTTCCTGGCGGGTTTTCTCAAGTCAGACCCCGGGTCCGGCATCGGCTGCGTGATCAGCTTTTCCGGGATCGTGCATGACGAATTTGACTGCTGCTGGCTGGGCTACCGGATGGACCGGTCGCTGCAGGGCCGCGGCCTGATGCGTGAAGCGCTGTTCTCGTCCATCGCGGCCATGTTCGAGCGTCACAAGCTGCACCGCATCATGGCGTCACATCAACCCGAAAACCTGCGCAGCGCCGCCGTCCTGCGCCGGCTTGGGTTTGGCATCGACGGCTATTCGCGCGATTTCATGAGGGTGAACGGCCAGTGGAAGGACAACGTTCTGCTGTCGTTGATCGTGCCGGGTAGCTAGGCCCGGGACACTGAAACTGCCCGCCATCAAACAATGGCCTGCACCATCGTTGTGGGCGGCGATGTCATCACAGCTGAGGCATATGGGGGTCAGGCCGCGTTACCCCACCGGGCGTTACTGTGCGCACCGGCCTCCAGCGGGCTGGATCGCATGGGTTGACTGTCCGTCGGCAGGCGTTCCGGTATCGTTTCTGAATAATCAATCCCCATCCTTCGGATCGCCACCACCGCCTGCGTGCGGTTGACCACGCCCAGTAGCCTGAAGATGGCTGTCAGGTGCGTCTTGACTGTGATTTCCGCCAGGCCCAGGCGCATGCCGATTTCCTTGTTCGGATAGCCATTCATGAGCAGTGTGGCAATTTCCTGCTGACGGGGTGTCAGCCCCCGGCCCATTTCCTTGCCCATGGCAACCTGTCCCGCAGGGCGTATCCATTTGTTCGGCGAGGCCTCGGGTTGAAGCGTGCCGTTCAGCGCCTGTTCGATTGTGGCCTGCAGGGTGTCACGCGACACCCCTTTGGATACCACCGCATAGGCGCCTGCACGCATCGCGGATGCAATTTCCTGACGCTGCTCCGAGGCGGACACCACCACAATGGGTGCACTGCATGCATGGCGAAACAGCTTGATGGCGTCTACGCCAGATGCACCGGGCAGTCCGAGGTCCAGCAGGAGCAGGTCCATGGGCCGTTCACGCACCCTGTGCAGGCCTTCTTCCGCGGTGGCAGCGGAAATGACCTGGCGTCCGCCTGGTTCCTCAACCAGGCGAGACATTGCATCGCGGAACATCGGGTGATCGTCCACCACCAGCACGGTCTTGTTCATCATGGCTCCTTGAGATGTTTTATGGATGGGCCCGCACCAGTGGCAGGTCGATGGCAAACATGGAGCCGCGGCCGGGCGTGGAGCGCAGCACGACAGGTGCGCGCAGGGTCCTGGCGAGACGGGCCACGATGGCCAGGCCCAACCCAAAACCACCAGGCTCGCCCGCCACGGCCGGCGCCAGCTTGCAAAACGGGCTGAACACCGCCTGCTGTTGGGCCAACGGGATACCGCAGCCGTTGTCATACACGGCAAGCCGCAGGGTATTGCCGCGTGCGCGGCAGGCCACCAGCACGCGGCCGCCATGGGCGTGGCGCAGGGCATTGCTTGTGAAGTTCATCAGGATGCGCTCGACCATGACCGGGTCGCTGTGCACCCGGTAGCCGCCTGGACGCACGCTCAGCTGTACATTGCGGGCCCGTGCCAGCGGCGCAAACGCGTGTTCCGTGCGTGCCAGCAGGCGGTCCAGGCTGAAGACGCTGGTACAGGGTACGCACGAGTCAGCCTGCAGGGCCGATAAGCCCAGCAGATTGTGGAACATCTCATGCAGGTCCCCGGCGCAGGCTCGCGCGTCGTCCAGGGCGCGCCGTCCGGAAGGGCTGAGTGGCTGCTGGGACAGTTCTCCCAGGTACAGCGCCATTGCATGGACGGGCTGTCGCAGGTCGTGGCTGGCTTCGGCCAGTGTGCGCAATTGGAGCTGGCACGCTCGTTGGGCGTCCAGGCTGGCATGCCGCACACCAGCCCAGAAGATCAGCGCGGCCAGCGCCACCTGCCACAGCAGTGCTGAGCCATCAAGCCCGGCCAGGTCCCACAGGGTCCAGACGAGCAGCGACCCGATGGCCGTGCCCGCAGGAAGGCGCCATGGACTGGCTGCCGCCAGCCATTGGGTTGTGCGTATATCCTGCGTGAGCCGCTGCGCGAACCAGGTCGTCATGTCGCCCGCCTTGAATGAACCGTACGGGCTGGCCTGTAGCATTAGGTCTTACTTCCCGCAAGTGACTCCCTGCAACAAATAGTGACCTAAAGTAATCATTAATTCAAGCTGTATAGCGTGTTAGTACTCAAAAATATTGTAACTTGAGTCACCTGCGCGACTTTTGGGGGTCAGGCAACAGCCTTGGCCAGGTGTTCGTTGGCAGCAGTGCCTGTCAGAGCACGGATGTCCGACTCGGCAGATGCCAAAGCCTGTGCCTTCGGCGCGTCGCCCATGGCCACGCCTTCGGCGCGAACAAACCGCACGTCTGTGACGCCCAGGAAACCGAACACGGTCTTGAGGTAACTTTCCTGGTGCTCCATGGCATTGCCAGCCTCGCTGGTCGAATAAACGCCGCCACGGGTGGATGCAATGATCACGGTCTTGC
>CAZUJD010000003.1:0-39427 GCA_964620025.1 uncultured Ramlibacter sp.
GCGGAGCCGGATCCGCGGCTTCTGCTTGATCTCGGCCCGGTGCTGCGCGCTCGGCCGACCATGGGCTCACTTTTGCTGGAGGCAGCCATGAGCGGCAGCGTCCCCATTTCTTTCGAGTTCTTCCCGCCCAACACCCCCGTCGGCAGCGAGAAGCTGAAGACGGTGGTGGCGGAGCTGGCGGCCGTGCGGCCGGAGTTCTTCAGCGTCACCTACGGTGCTGGCGGCTCCACGCGCGAGAAGACGCTGGCCACGGTGAAGGACATCGCGGCGATGGGGCACGAGGCGCCGCACCTCAGCTGCGTGGGCAGCACACGCGAAGGCATCGCCGAGATCCTGGCCTCCTACCGCGCGCAGGGCATCCGGCGCCTGGTGGCGCTGCGCGGCGACCTGCCCAGCGGCACCGCGGTGGCGGGCGAGTTCCGTTATGCGGCAGACCTGATCGCGTTCGTGCGCGAAACGCAGGGCGCCGACTGGCACATCGAGGCCGCCGCCTACCCCGAGTACCACCCGCAGCAGCGCTACGCGCGGCGCGACCTGGAGCACTTCGCGGCCAAGATGAAGGCGGGGGCGAACAGCGCCATCACGCAGTTCTTCTTCAACCCCGACGCCTACTTCCACTTCGTCGACGAGGTCAGGAAGCTGGGTGTCGACGCGCCCATCATCCCGGGCATCATGCCCATCCACAACTACGCCAAGATCGCGCAGTTCGCGGGGCGCGACGGCATCGAGATCCCGCGCTGGGTGGCACTGAAGATGGAAGGCTTCATGGACGACGCGGCCAGCGTGCGCGCCTTCGGCATCGAGGTCGTCACGCGGCTGTGCGAGCGGCTCATCGCCGGCGGCGCACCGGGCATCCACTTCTACACGCTGAACCAGAGCGGGCTGAGCCTGGAGATCTGCCGGCGGCTGCAGGGCTGAGGCGATCCAATCGTTCTCCAATCGCGCCGGCAGGCCCGGCGCGATGTCCCTTCGCGGCGGCAAGGCGGCTTCAATCGGGGCTCCTGAACTGCCCCAGCCCCGCCGATGCGACCGTTCACGCTGAAAGCCCTGCTCGCCGCCTGCCTGCTGCTGGCGGCAGCACTGCCGGCGCAGGCCCAGCCCGCCCCCGGCCGGGTGATGCTGCTGGGCCTGTTCCACTTCGACAACCCGGGCCTGGATGCCGTCAAGTACCAGCCGATCGACGTGATGCAGCCGGCGCCGCAGGCCTACCTGGAGCAGCTGGCGCGCCGCCTGGCCGCATTCGCACCGACCAAGGTGCTGCTGGAGTACCCCGCCCGCAGCGACGAGCGTTTCAACCAGCAGTACACGCAGTACCGGGCCGGCAGCTTAGAACTGCGCCGCAACGAGATCCACCAGATCGGCTTCCGCGTCGCGGCGCTGGCCGGGCTGGACCGGGTGCATGGCTTCGACGTGGCCGCGCCATCCGGCGAGCCGAAGCTCTGGGCCCACCTGCCGCAGGAGCCGCAGGCGCAGCGTCAGCTCGAGCAGCTGATCGACGGCGAATCGAAGCGGCTGCAGCAGCTGCACGCGCAGCAGCCGCTGCAGGAGATCCTGCGCCTCATGAACTCGGCCGAGGAGGCGCGCCGCAACAAGGGCTTCTACATGCTGCTCAACCCGGTGGCCGCGGCCAGCGGGCTGTTCCACGGCGCCGACGCCTCGGCACACTGGTGGCACCGCAACCTGCGCATGTACGCGCTGGTGCAGCAGCACGCCGGGCCTGGCGAGCGCGTGCTGGTGATCGCGGGCTCGGGCCACACCGCCATCCTGCGCGACCTGCTGCACGCCGACCCGCAGCGCGCCGGTGAGGACGTGCTGCCCCGGCTCTGAGCCGCGGCGCTCAGCCCGCGGCCGGGCCGCGCCAGACCAGGCCCTCGTCGCTGAGGATCACGTCCAGCGGCACGTCGTGTGGCTCGGCCTCGAGCCAGGGCACGAAGCCGTGCGAGTAGGCCAGGCCCACGGTGGTGGGGCGCGGTTCCAGCGTGGCCAGCGTGCGGTCGTAGAACCCGCCGCCATAGCCCAGCCGAACGCCCTTCGGGCCGTAGCCCACGCAGGGCACCAGCAGCACCGTGGGGTGGAAGGCCGGGGTGTCCTTGGGCTTGGGGATGCCGTAGGCGTCTTCTTCCATCGGGCAGCCCGGGTACCAGGCGTGGAAGGTCAGTGTCTTGTGCAGCTTGTCCACCACCGGCAGCCCGATGCGGCGCAGGGCTGGCTCGTCCAGCAGCTCGCCGTCTTCCTTCCAGCGGTGCAGCGCAGGCAGCGGGTCGAACTCGCCCTTGATCGGCCAGTAGGCGCCGATCATGGTGTCCGGCCGGCCCACCAGCCAGATGCGCATGACCCGCTGCAGCAGATCGGCCCGTTCCAGCCGGTCAGGCAGGTTCAGGCGTTCCTCGATGAGCGCCTTGCGCAAAGACCTTTTTTCTTCTGACTTGTCCATAATGCCCAAATGCAGTTTCGAACCATTCTGACATTGATCGTCGCTGCGATGGCCTGCGGCGTGCAGGCCCAAAGCCGCGGCGACGACCTGATCCTGGAAATGAACCAGGCCTACAAGCGCGGCGACACGCGCAAGCTCTCCCAAATGCTGCCCCAGCTGCGCGGCCACGCGCTGGAGCCCTGGGCCGCCTACTGGGAGCTGCGCGCCCGGCTGGACAGCGCCAGCGTGCAGGAGATCCAGGACTTCATGACGCGCTGGGCCGGCACCTACCAGGAAGACCGCCTGCGCAACGACTGGCTGCTGATGCTGGGCCAGCGCCGCGACTGGACCACCTTTGAGGCCGAGCACCCCAAGTACCGCATGAACGACGACCGCGAGGTGCGCTGCTACGCCCTGCTGGTGCAGCACCTCACCCAGGGCGCGGCCGCCCCGGCCACGCTGGCCGACGAAGTGCGCCGCCTCTGGCACGGCCAGCGCGAGGCCGACGACGGCTGCGCCCACGCGGCCAGCCGCCTGATCGGCGAACGCGAAGGCAGCCGCCGCCTGACCGCGCAGGACGCCTGGGTCAAGGCCCGCCTGGCCACCGAAGCCAACCGGCCGCGCGCCGCCACCAAGGCGGTGGAAATCATCGCCCCCGAAGCCCTGCCGCTGCTGGCCGAGCTGAACGCCAGCCCGGTGAAATTCCTGGCGGCCCGCGTGACGGCCGCTTCCAGGGTGCGCAAGGAACTCATCACGCTGGCACTCGTCAAGATGGCCGTGAGCGACCTGGAAGGCGCAGCGCGCCTGCTGGACAGCAAATGGGGCCCGCAGCTCAGCGCCGAGGAACGCAACTGGGTCTGGGGCGTGATCGGCAAGCAGGCCGCCGGCAAGCTGTCCAGCGACGCGCTGGGCTACTACGCCAACGTCAGCCGCGACAGCGACCTGTCCGACGACATGCTGGGCTGGAAGGTGCGCGCTGCGCTGCGCGCCGGCAACAAGCCGCGCTGGGCCGCCGTGCTGTCGGCCGTGAACGGCATGAGCGACGAGGCCCGCCGCGATCCTGCCTGGGCCTACTGGAAAGCCCGCGCCCTGCTGGCCGGCGCCACCACGGCGGCCCAGCGCACCGAGGCGCTGGCGCTGCTGGAAGGCATGGCTTCGCCACGCGGCTTCTATGAGCAGCTGGCTCTGGAAGAACTGGGCCGCAAGATCACCGCGCCCGAACGGCCGGCGCCCCTCTCAGCCGACGAAAAAGAGGCCGCGCGTCTGAACCCCAGCCTGAACCGCGGCCTGTATGCCATTGCCATCGGCCTGCGTCCCGAGGGCGTGCGCGAATGGAACTACGCCACCAATCTGGCCCGGCCCGGCGGCATGACCGACCGCGAGCTGCTGGCCGCAGCGCAGATGGCCTGCGACCGCGAGGTCTGGGACCGCTGCATCAACACCAGCGAACGCACCCGTGAGGTGGTGGACGTGGAGCAGCGTTTTCCCATGCCGTTCCGTGAATCGGTGGTGCGCCGCAGCCGCGAAATCGCGCTGGACCCGGCCTATGTGTACGGCCTGATCCGCCAGGAAAGCCGCTTCATCATGGACGCACGCTCGCACGTGGGCGCGTCTGGCCTGATGCAGGTCATGCCCGCCACCGCCCGCTGGACGGCCCGCAAGATCGGCCTGAACAACTTCACCGCCGACCAGATCAACGACCGCGAGACCAATATCGCCATCGGCACCGGCTACCTCAAGCTGGTGCTGGACGATTTTGAAGGCTCCATGCCGCTGGCGGCTGCCGCCTACAACGCGGGTCCGGGGCGGCCGCGCAACTGGCGCGCACCGGGCGGTACCGGCCCGGTGATCGAAGGTGCGGCCTGGGCTGAAAACGTGCCCTTCAACGAAACGCGCGACTACGTGAAAAAGGTGGTGTCCAACGCCACCATGTACGCGGCCATCCTCAGCGGCCAGCCGCAATCGCTGAAGGCGCGCATGGGCAGCATCGGCCCGCGCGACGCCAGCCGGCCCGAGCCCAACCGCGACCTGCCCTGACCTGACCGCCAGCCCCTCCCAAGGACACCCCATGAAGCGCATCCTGATCCTGGGCGGCACCGGCTTTGTGGGCCGCCATGTGTGCGAAAAGCTGGTGCGGGCCGCATGCCATGTCACCGTGGCCACGCGCCGCCTGGCCGCAGCGCGCGACCTCAGCACACTGCCGCTGCTGCAGCCGGTGGCCTGTGATGTGCACGACGAAGCGGCGCTCACGCGGCTGGTGGCCGGCCACGACGCCGTGGTGAACCTGGTGGCCATCCTGCACGGCACGCCCGCTGCCTTCGAGCAGGCGCACGTGGCGCTGCCGCAAAAGCTGGCCCGGGCCTGCCTTGCCACCGGCGTGCAACGCCTGGTGCATGTGAGCGCGCTGGGCGCCGCGGCTGACGGGGCGTCGCAGTACCAGCGCAGCAAGGCCGCCGGCGAACAGGCGTTGCAGGCGGCGGGGCTGCAACTGATGGTGCTGCGCCCCAGCGTGATCTTCGGGCCCGAGGACCGTTTTCTGAACCTGTTTGCGCGGCTTCAGCAGGTGTTTCCCGTGATGCCGCTGGCAGGGGCGCAGGCGCGCTTTCAGCCGGTGTGGGTCGAAGACGTGGCCCAGGCCGTGGTGCAGGCGCTGGACCAGCCGGATACCGCCGGCCAGACCTATGAAGCCTGCGGCCCCGATGTGTTCACGCTGCGCGAGCTGGTGCAGCTGGCCGGCCGCCATGCGGGCTGCGAACGGCCCGTGATCGCGCTGCCCCTGGCCTTGGGCCGGCTGCAGGCCCTGCTGATGGAGCTGGCCCCGGGCGAGCCGCTGATGAGCCGCGACAACCTGGCTGCCCTGCAGACCGACAACGTGGCCGGCGGCACGCTGCCAGGGTTGACAGCGCTGGGCATCAGCCCCACGGCATTGCAGGCCGTGGCCCCGCTGTACCTGGGCCCGCGCACTGACCGCAACGGGCTGGACCGCTACCGGCGCACGGCCGGGCGCTGAACCGCCGCACCGGTGCGCCGGCATGCCCGCATCAATCGCGGTGTTTTTTTGCATCAATCCCGGTGCGCGAGCGCCTTAGCATGCGGGCACTTCATCAATATGGCGTTGCGCCACGGAGAACCCCATGCTCACCCTGTACATCGGCAACAAGAACTATTCGTCCTGGTCCATGCGCCCCTGGGTGCTGCTCAAGCAGGCCGACATCCCTTTCAAGGAAGTGATGGTGCGCTTTGACGCATCGTTCAGCTCGCCCGATTCGGATTTCAAGCGCGCGATCATGGCGGTGAACCCCGTGGGCCGGGTGCCGGTGCTGGTGGACGACGGCCTGGCGGTGTGGGACACGCTGGCCATTGCCGAATACGTGGCCGAGACCTTCCCCGACAAGAAGCTGTGGCCGCGCGCGCAGCGTCTGCGCCGAGATGCACTCGGGCTTCGGCGCGCTGCGCAGCGCCTGCCCCATGAACATCGAGGCCCAGCTGGCCACCGCCGGAGCGATCGCCTGGCGCGACCAGCCTGCGGTGCGCGCCGACGTGCAGCGCATCATCGAGATGTGGACCCAGCTGCTGGAGGCACACAAGGGCCCCATGCTGTTCGGCGACTTCACCATTGCTGACGCCTACTTCGCACCGGTGTGCATGCGCATCCGCAACTACGCCCTGCCGGTGCCCGGTCACATCACCGACTACATCCGCCGCGTGTGCGCCCTGCCGGGCGTGAAGGCCTGGATCGACGAAGCCTTGGTCGAGAAGGATTTCGTGGACGTGGACGAGCCCTACCGGATCTCGCGATGACGGCGCCGTCCAGCGACGACGGATCAGCCACCCGCATGGGGGCCCGTTACTTCGGCGCGGTCATGAGCGCCATGGTCACGCCGTTTGACGCGCAGGGGCGGCTCGACCTGGACGCCGCGCGGCGGCTGGCGCGCTGGCTGGCTGACAACGGCAACGACGGTCTGGTGGTGGCCGCCACCACGGGCGAAGCGTCCACGCTGAGCGACGACGAGCGCTGCGACCTGGTGCAGGCCGTGGCGCAGGCCGTGACGATTCCGGTACTGGCCGGCACCGGCAGCAACGACACGGCGCACAGCGTGATGCTCACGCGCCGCGCGCAAAGCCTGGGCGCGGCCGGCGTGCTGGTGGTGGCTCCGTACTACAACCGTCCGCCGCAAGCCGGCATCGAGGCGCACTTTCGTGCCTGCGCCGAAGCCACGCCCCTGCCCGTGATGATCTACGACGTGCCCACGCGCACCAACCGGCGTGTGGCAGCTGACGTGCTGCTGCGGCTGTTCACCGGGGTGCCCAACATCGTCGCGTTCAAGGACGCCACAGGCGACCCGCCTGCGGCTGCGGCACTGGTGGCACAGGCGGGGGAACACTTTGACCTGTACTCGGGGGACGACCCGTACACGCTGCCCCTGCTGGCCTGCGGGGCCGTCGGGGTGGTGGGCACCAGCACGCACTGGACGGGGCCGTTGTTCCAGCAGATGGTCGCGGCTGTTGCGCAGGGGGACCTTGTTTCTGCGCGTGCCGTTCAGGCGCGGTTGCTGCCGTCGTTTGCGTTCATCAACAGCGATGAGTGCGTTTTTTCCATGTCCATCAAGGCGATGTTGAGGGTGTTGGGGCAGCCTGTGGGTGGATGTCGGTTGCCGTTGCCGGCTGCTCCGCCTGGCACTGAGTTGCGGGCTCGTGCTGTTTGGGATGGGTTGCGGGTGGCTTGAAGTTTTGGTTGTTGTTGGACCTTTTCTTTCCCCCCTTTCCCCCCCGCCCCCTTTCGCCCCCGCCGGGGCGAAAGGGGGAGCCTGGATTTGAGGCCGTCGCGCCGGACACCTGAAGCATCGAAGTAAGGCTGCGTTACGCCTTTGGGTGCCACGGCCCGCACCCACAGTTGGGTCGGTGGCTGCAGGTCATGCGCCAACGCGAGCCGCGCGCGAAACGCGCGCTGGCTCGGCCTGCACGCGCAGCGGGCAGCGGTGCCGAGAGGCGCTGTCAGCCACAGCCCCAACCGCAGACACGGGCCGTGGCAAACCCGCGCGTATCGCAACCGTCCCCGATTCTTCAACCAGCCGGAGCCCAACACCAAAATCCAAGGCTCCCCTTTCCACCCCGCCGGGGGTGGAAAGGGGCGGGGGGGATAGGGGGGGAAACAAGGGGGTGCCTCGCACACAAAAGCTAAACTGACCCAATGCAAATCTACCGAGTCGGCGGCGCAGTCCGGGATGCCCTGTTAGGCCACCCCGTCCACGACCACGACTGGGTCGTCGTCGGTGCAACACCAGAAGAACTGATGCAGCAGGGCTACCTGCCCGTAGGCAAGGACTTCCCCGTCTTCCTCCACCCCACAACACGGGAGGAATACGCCCTGGCCCGCACCGAGCGCAAGACCGCGCCCGGCTACCAGGGCTTTGCCATCCATGCCGACCCCGGCGTCACGCTGGAGCAGGACCTGGCGCGGCGCGACCTGACCATCAACGCCATGGCGCAAGCCGCTGAAGCGACCGGTACCGACGGCCTGGTGGACCCTTACCACGGGCAGCGCGACCTGCAGGCGCGGGTGCTGCGCCATGTGACCGATGCCTTTCGCGAAGACCCGGTACGCATCCTGCGCCTGGCGCGCTTTGCGGCACGCTTTGCCGACTTCAGCGTGGCGCCCGAGACCATGTCGATGATGAAACAGATGGTGGACGACGGCGAGGTCGACGCCCTGGTGGCCGAACGCGTGTGGCAGGAGCTGGCCCGCGGCCTGATGGCGCACAAACCGTCGCGCATGTTCGAGGTGCTGCGCGAATGCGGCGCGCTGAAACGGCTGCTGCCCGAGCTGGACCGCCTGTGGGGCGTGCCCCAGCGCCCTGAATACCACCCCGAGGTGGACACCGGCGTGCACCTGATGATGGTGCTGGACATGAGCGCGCAGATGCAGGCGCCGCTGGCCGCGCGCTTTGCCTGCCTGTGCCACGACCTGGGCAAGGGCACGACGCCCGCCGATGTGCTGCCGCGCCACATCGGCCACGAGGAGCGCAGCGCCCGGCTGCTGCGCGGCGTGTGCGAACGCCTGCGCGTGCCGGTGGACTGTCGGGAACTGGCCGACGTGGTGGCGCGCGAGCACGGCAACATCCACCGCAGCGGCGATTTCAGCGCAGCGGCGCTGGTGCGGCTGCTGGAGCGCTGCGACGCGATCCGCAAGCCCGAGCGGTTTGCCCAGGTGCTGCTGGCCTGCGAATGCGACGCCCGGGGCCGCCTGGGCCTGCAGGACAGCCCCTACCCCCAGCGTGCGCGGCTGCAGGCGGCACTGCAGGCGGCGCAGTCGGTGGTGACCGCCGTCATTGCCCGGCAGGCCGCCGAAGCCGGCGCCAAAGGTCCCCAGGTGGGCGAAAAAATCCACCGTGCGCGGGTGCAAGCCGTGGCTGCGGCCCTGGCCTGAGCCCTGGCTTGCCCGACTGAATCTGCGGGTTGTTCCGGCGGCATTCGGTGTTTGGCATGGCTTTTGCAATGATGTGGGCATGGACGCCCCACAGCGCAACTACCTCAACCACACCCTGGCCGACGGCATCCGCAAGGTCGGCTTTCGCAAGTGGTACGAGCGCGAGCTGCTGTCCAGCCATGCCCACATGGTGCTGGCGCTGCTGGCCACCATCGCCATGCTGGGCAGCTTTGAGGCGCTGCGCGGCGGTACCCCGGACGAAAAGCTCATGGACGTGCTGTTCATCCTTGCCAGCGCCGGCATCGGCCTGTGGGCGCTGCGGCGCTACCTGAGCCTGCTGGGCCATGCCGAGGTGGTGGCCAACCAGGCGGTTTGCCCCAGCTGCGACGAATACGGCCGCTTCGAGGTGGTGCGCGAAGACCCGGGCTACCAGCGCATGCAGGTGCGCTGCCGCAAATGCGCGGGGCTGTGGCAGATCGAGGACTGACCCGCCCGGCGGCGCCGGCCTGGCGCCGTCAGCCCAGCAACGCCAGCGCGGCGTAATCACCCACCGCCAGGCCCAGGCCGGCCGGCGCCAGCTGAGCGCCCGCCGTCAGCGCGGGCAGGCGGCCGTCCACCTGCGCCTGCAGGCGCGGCAGCAACAGATCACGGTGGTGCCAGAACACACTGCCGCCCAGGCTGATGCGCTGCAGGTCCAGCGTGACCACCAGGTTGTAGAGCATGCGGCCCAGCACGCCGCACAGCGCGTCCACGCGCGCCAGCGCCACGGCGTCGCCCGCGGCGGCGTCTGCCAGCAATGCGGCTGGACTCTGGCCAAAGCGACGCTCGAAGGCATTGCCGGCCACCAGACCTTCGACGTCGCCCACATTGCCACAGCCGCACAGCGCGTGGCTGTCGTCGTCATTCACGAACATGTGGCCGGCATGACCGGCGTTGCCATGTTTGCCACGCAACACCCGGCCGTCCACGCACAGGCCCACGCCAATGCCGGTGCTCCAGGTGACGTAGGCACAGTGGTCCAGCCCCTGCAGCGCGCCCCAGCGGCGCTCGGCCTCCAGCGCCGCGATGCAGTCGTTTTCAACACGCAGCCAGGCAAGGCGTTCGCGAAGCGGCGCCTCCAGCGGGGCGCTGTGCCAGCGGTTGGGCAAACCGCGCGCCGGACCGGCCAGGCCGCCGCAGATGTTGGGGGCGGCCAGTTCGACCAGCCCCTGGCCGTCCAGCACAAACGGCCCGCACGAGGACACGCCAGCCGCCGTGATCGAGGCAGGCACCATCCCCGTTTCAGCACAGGCCTCGTCCAGCAGGCGCAACACCTGGCGGGCCAAAGCGCCGGCGTCGCCGGTCTTGACGGTGGGCTCGGTGCGGCGGGCCTGCAGCGGCGGCGGAGCGCCGGTGACTGGCGCCTTGGCATCGGGTGCCAGGCTGACCGCCACCTTGGTGCCGCCGATGTCGATGCAGGCGCGCATGCTGCGGGTTGCCTCAGACGTAGCGCGAGATCAGCGCGGCCACCATGCTCAGCACCAGCGTGGAGCTCAGCGGTATGAACCATTCACGGCCGAACAGCCGGAAGCGGAAATCCCCCGGCAGCTTGCCCACGCCCAGCTTCTGCAGCAGCGGCGTGAACCAGCTGATGAGCATCAGCGCAAGAAAGATGACGATGAGCCAGCGGATCATGCGGCCATCATAGGGTGTGGCTGCGGTCGCCGGTGGCAAAGCCCAGGGGTTCCCAGCCGGCCTGCGGTGACAGTGCGATGACCTTGAACAGCTCGCCCATCTCGTGCTCGTTGAGCAGCTTGAGCGCATGGCTGCGTTCAGCGGGCGCGGCCTGCTCCATCAGGCCGACGATGCCGCAGTTCATCAGGAAACGTGCCTGGCTGGTGTAGCCAATGGTGCCCAGGCCGGCGTCTTGCGCGGCCACGGCAGCGCCGGTGAAGTTGACATGCACCGTGATGTCCTTGAGCCCCACATCAGCCAGCGGGTCGGTGTCGGACCGATGGGCGCGGTGGCACATCAGCGTGCCCATGTGGCGCTGGGGGTGGTAGTACTCGGACTCGCCGAACCCGTAGTCGATGAAGAATGCCGCGCCGTGCTGCAGCCGGTCGGCCAGCGTGCGCATGAAGGCCTCGGCCTGGGGATGGACTTCGGTCAGGTAGTCGTGCGGGCCCGGCACTTCCAGTGGCGGACGCAGGTCGGTCGGCGTGTCGGCGAACACGGGCCGGCCTTCGTGCCAGGCCACGCCGCGTTCATGCCACACACCGGCCGTGCGCACCAGCAGCCTGGCCGGCATGGCGTCCAGCACCTCGTTGCCCACCACCACGCCGTGCAGCGTGTCGGGCAGTTCATTGGCCCAGTGCACACGCGGCGCATGCGCCGCCAGCGCCTGCTGCTGGCGCGCGCGCAGCGTGCCCGACAGGTCCACGATGGTGTAGCGGTCGATCGTGTCGCCCAGCGCGTCCAGCAGCTGCAGCGCCAGCGCGCCCGAGCCGGCGCCAAATTCCCACACCTCGCGCGTGCCGGTGGCGGCCAGCGCCTGGGCCACCTGCGCGGCCAATGCCTTGCCAAACAATGGCGAGAGTTCGGGCGCGGTCACGAAATCGCTGCCCGATTCAGGCATGCGTCCGAACTTGCGCGAATCGTTGGCGTAGTAGCCCAGGCCCGGTGCGTACAGCGCCAGCGCCATGAAACGGTCAAAGGGAATCCAGCCACCGGCCTGGCTGATGGCGCGCTGCACCAGCTTGAGCATGGCGCCGGCCGGTGCGCTCGTTAAACTGCGGTCTTGTGTCGTCACCCGTGGATTGTCCCTGAATGTCTGCAAACGCTTCCCGCACCGTGCTTGTGACCGGCGCCGCCCGGCGCCTGGGCCGCGAGATCGCGCTGGCGCTGGCCGCCGGCGGCTGGCGCGTGGTGGTGCACTACCGCGGCTCGCAGGCTGACGCACAGGCAACGGCCGATGACTGCGCTGTACTGACGCCCGGCGCGTGGGCGGTGCAGGCCGACCTGGCCGACGAAGCCGCCGTGCGTGCCCTGCTGCCGGCCGTGGCGGCCCGGCTGGGCACGGTGGACGCGGTGGTGAACAACGCATCGCTGTTCGAGCACGACACCGCGCACAGCTTCAGCTTTGCCGCGCTGGACGCGCACCTGCGCACCAACACCGGCGCTGCCGTGCTGCTGGCCCAGGCCCTGCATGCGCACGTGACGCAGCGCGATGCCACCGGCGCCGTGGTGAACCTGCTGGACCAGAAGCTGTGGAATCCCAACCCCGACTTCTTCAGCTACACGCTGTCCAAGGCGGCGCTGGAGGCAGCCAACACATTGATGGCGCAAGCCTTTGCCCCCGCGCTGCGCGTGGTGGGCGTGGCGCCGGGCCTGACGCTCACCAGCCATATGCTGAGCGACGAAAAGTTTGAGGCGCTGCACAAGCTGTCGCCGCTGGGCCGCTCGTCCACCGCCGCCGATGTGGCGGCCACCGTGAAATTTGCGCTGGAGAACAATTCCATCACCGGCACCACGCTGCTGGTGGATGGCGGCCAGCACCTCATGAAGTTCGACCGCGACTTCTCACTGATGTAAAGCGCTATCCATGCTGACCAAAGGTAACCAGATCCTCCACCTGACCGGGCTGCGCTTTGACGCCAACCTCGGCATCCTCGACTTTGAGAAGACGGCGCCCCAGCCCATCCTGGTGGACGCTGAGCTGAACCTGGGCACGCAGGACCTGCGCCCGCGCGACGACGAGATCAACCACGTGCTGGACTACCGCAAGGTGCGCCAGATCATCATTGACGAATGCACGGCCGAGCATGTGAACCTGCTGGAAAGCCTGATCGGCAAACTGGCGCAGCGCCTGATGCAGCTGCCTGGCGTGCTGGGCGTGCGCGTGAAGATCGCCAAGCTGGAGATCTTTGACGACTGCGAAGTGGCGATCCGGGTGGAGACGGGGCAGTGGTAGCTGGCGGCTGAACCAGGCCACCCATTTCAGCGGGGCCAGCTCCACTGATTCACGGAGTACGCATAGCGGCAACAGGCCGACTTGTTTCAGGCATTCCTTCCGCTCATGCGCAGCGGGAGATTTTTCATTTGACGCAGATCATCCGCGCCGATTCAATCGGACCGCTGGGGTTATCCGCCGAATGAGGTGCTTGCATGAATCGAAGAGACATCCTGTTGTCCATGGGCTCTGCCGGCCTTGTGGGAGCCGACGCCAGCGCCAGAGCTGCGGCAGACAGCATAGTGATCGGAATGACGCTTGAACCTTCCCCTGGGCTGGATCCGACGGCGGGGGCAGCCAGCGCCATCGCAGAGGTGGTCCTGTACAACGTGTTCGAGACTCTGACGAAGATCCAGCCAGACGGCACCGTGACGCCGCTGCTGGCCCACGGCATTGAGGTATCGCCCGATCTCAGGACTTATACGTTCAGGCTGAGAAAGGGAGTTCGCTTCCACAACGGTGTCCCTTTGACCGCGGGTGCGGTGAAATTTTCGTTTGACAGGGCAGGTTCTGACCAAAGCCTGAACAAGGACAAAAGGACTTTCGCCAATCTGGTCACCCAGGTGGTTGATGACCATACGGTCGTCGTCATCAACAAAGAGATTGATCCCGACCTCCTGTTCCTGCTGGGGCAGGCCACGGCGGCGATCGTTGAGCCGTCAAGCGCAAGTGGCAATGCCACTGCACCGGTGGGAACCGGACCGTATACGCTGGGTCAATGGGTCAAAGGTTCGTCGATTACCCTGAACAGATGGAATGACTATCGGCATGCCCAGGGCATACAGTTGCGACGCGTGACCTTCCGCTTCATTGCCGATCCGGCGGCACAGATCGCATCATTGCTTGCCGCAGACGTTGATGTGTTCCCGCGGATTGATCCACGCAGCGTTTCCCGTTTCCGTCACCATCCCGGGTTTCAGGTCATCGTGTCCGGATCGCGCGGCAAAACCATCCTGGCCATGAACAACAAGCGCAAGCCGCTTGACGACGTACGGGTACGGCGAGCCATTGCCATGTCGATTGACCGCGATGCAGTCATCCAGGGTGCGGCCCAAGGGTATGGCGCCCCCATCGGAAGCTTCTATCCGCCAGGCGCTTTCGGCTACATCGATGCCACGGGCATCAACGCCTACAACCCTGAAAAGGCACGTCAGTTGCTTAAGGACGCCGGCGCTGGGACGATGGACCTCTCTCTCACGCTCGGGCCCATGCCGTATGCGCGACAGGCAGGCGAAGTCATCGTGTCGCAGCTTGCCAGAACAGGCATCAAGCTGCGAGTAGAGAACGTTGAATGGGCGCAATGGTTGTCGGGTGTCTATACCAACCGCAACTACGATCTGACCATCATTTCCCACGTAGAGCCGTTCGATCTCGGCAACTTCGCCAGACCGGGGTACTACTGGAACTACGAATCGGAAAAATTCAATGCACTGTATTCGCAGTACAAGACGGCAGCGCGCGCTTCAGACCGGGCCAGGCTGCTGGCGGACATCCAGCGTCTTGTCGCGCACGACTGCGTGCACGCCTTCCTCTATCAACCGCAATGGATCACGGTCGCTACCCGGAACATCAAAGGCCTGTGGCCGAACATGCCAATCTTTGTGAACGATGCGGGCCGGCTGACCGTGTCGTGAAGCGCGCTGGACATCGCGCTGGTACGAAGGCCCGGTAAAGCTTGCCAGCATGACGATGATGGCAACTCCAACGGGATTTCGAAGAGCGGGAGTCGGCGTTCGCGGCGGTTCGTCATCGGCTGGATTCGTTCGCGGATTGGAGCGCAACCGACCCGGAAATCCAGTGGCCCGACACCCGTGACTAAGGCGCAGCCGGGCCCGGCCCGGCGACTTCATAAACCGGCTTTCCGCCGGCGCCCACCATCCATTCGCCGACAACGGCCTCCACATCATCTATCTGACGCACCGCGGCTTCCAGCGCAGCACCCTGCTGTGCGCTGAGCACGCACCCCTGCAACGTTACCCATCGGCGCTGGACCGTAACCCAGATGCTGGCGCCTTTGAGCTGCGGATCCTGCTCCAGGTACTGCTTCAGCCGCGGGTACAGTTCGTTGTCGTACAGATAGGCGTTGGGCAGCCGGCATCGGCCCGATCGGTAGCAGCTGGTACCACGCTCGGCGCGCCAGTGCGCGTCACGGCGAGCCTCGGCAGCCGTCACCATTGGTCCCGCGGGCGCAGGGCAGCCCTGCAGGCCGTGCAGCACCTGACCGAAGGGGTCGCCAAAGACATTGGAGCGTGGCTCCTGCTCCTGCGCATACAGCCGGTCACGCACATGTGCCTGTTCCTGCGCCTGAGCCGCGCCTGTCACGGCCCCCAGGGCCAGCAGTATCGCGCCGGCAGTCCGCCTCACCATGAAACCACCCCGGCCACAAAGGCCTCGTTGCACGCCATCACACCCGGGTCCAGGATCACGCGGCTGGTGGCTTGCACAGCGCTGACCGCAGCGTTGTCAGGAGTGGTCACCACGGCAAACTGGCGCCTGGCCGGCACCGGCAGCGCCGCCAGGCGCGTGCCCACCGGCGCCGGGAACACTGCAAGATGTGGAAGGATGGAAAAGCCGATGCCGCGTGCCACCATGGCCACGATGCTGCTGTCGGTGTGCAGCATGCGTGAGGGTTGGGCCGTGAAGCCCGCCATGCGGCACTGGGCCAGGATGTCAAGTGCACCCGGGCATGCCAGCTGGATGTACGGCAACCCGTTCAAGTGGTGCCAGCCCACTTGGGCCGGCAGCGTGAGGGAAGCAGGCAACACCAGCACGTAGGCGTCCGAAATGTAGGGGTGCGACACCAGCTCAGCCGCGAACGGCCGCTGCGCTATGCCGATGTCAGCGCGGCCCTGCAGCACCGCTCGGGCTACAGCGTCCCGCTCTTCATGGCGGTCGTCCAGGTCAACACGCATGCCCGGGTACCGTTGGGCCAGTACCTCCAGTGCCCGCGGCAACATGTGCGTGCTGATGCTGCGAAAACATGCCACGCGCACCAGAGCCCCCAGGCCCGGGGCGTCTGTTTCGGTCACCAGCCCGTCCGCCAGCGCCAGTATCTGCCGCGCCCTGGCTATGGCGTGTGAACCCACGCCAGTAGGCACGCAACCACTGCGTGAACGCTCCAGCAGCCGGGCACCCACCACCTGTTCCAGTGTCGTGACGGCATGGCTGATGCGCGACTGGGTGCAACCCAGGAGCGCCGCCGCGCGGCCAAAGCCCCCGGCGTCCGCCACGGCCACCAGCATTTCCAGTTGACTGAGTTTCGGCCTGCGCATTTCCATGTCATTGCCAATTCATCGAAATCCTTCATGCCACCTGATGCAGGCATCCCGGCTTTCGGTTGCGCACCACCGCAACGTCAGAAAGGATCACCCTTTGCACGAACTACCTGCCTGAAACATGAAATCACTGCCCATGGACACTGTACTGGTCGTTGTGGACGTACAGAAAGCCTTTGACGACACAAGCTGGGGGCTGCGCAACAACCCCGGGGCTGAAGCGCGCATTGCCGCGCTGCTGGCCCGCTGGCGCACGGCCGGCCGCCCGCTGGTTCACGTACACCACCGTTCTCGTTCGCTGCGCAGCCTGTTCCACCCGGATCGACCCGGCTTTGAAGTCAAGCCCGAAGCCCTGCCCCTGCCCGGAGAACTGGTGATTTTCAAGGACGTCAACAGCGCGTTCATCGGCACAGACCTGGACCAGCGGCTTCGCTCCCAGGGTGCGCACAACCTGGTGATCGCCGGCATGACAACCGACCATTGCGTTTCCACCACCACACGCATGGCGGGCAACCTCGGCTACCGTGTGCACATCGTGGCCGATGCCACAGCCACATTCGGCCGTAGCGGGCCCGACGGCCGCTTCTTCAGCGCGCAGATCATGCATGACACGGCCCTGGCCAGCCTGCACGACGAATTCGCCAGTGTGGTCAGCACGGCCAAAATCCTGGCACTGTCCGAGCCGGGCGCCTGATGTCATCAGGCATTGGACGGCACCGTACGCAGCATCCGTGTGAAGAACGCCAGGATTTCGTCACGCGCGCGCAGCGTTGGTTGGCCCGCTTCGTCAATCAAGTGCGCCGTCACCACGCTGTGCGGGCTGGCCACCACATGCCTGAAGAACGGCGGCGGCGCGGGGTTGGCAGCACTGTCGGGCAACACGTGCGCCACAAAGCGCGGGCCCAGCGCCTGGGAAAACGCCGCAAATCGCTGCGCCGTGCACCAGCGGTCCCCTTCAAAGCGGTAGGCCTGCACCGTCAGGTCTTCACGTTCCAGCCGTTCACGAATTTCGGCCAGCTCGACTTTCGACATTCCGATGGCGGTGGGATCCTCCAGCGGCAAAGAAGGCTGGCACATCACGGGGGCACGCGTCGAGCCGTCCAGCATCATGCTGAGCGCAAAATTGCCGGTAAAGCACATGCCGATGGCACCTACGCCAGGGCCGCCGCATTCACGGTGCGCGTGCGCCGCCAGCGCACGCAGCCAGCCGGTCACTGGCGCGCTGGCGCCACTCTCCAGGGCGCGGAATTCTGCGCTGATGCAGGTTTTCCTGAAGATCTGGGCACCCTCTTCCGGCGTCGCCAGAGCGCCGTCGCGGCCAAACAGCGACGGCATGTACACGCGAAAGCCCGCATCCCTGACCCAACGCGCAAAACGCGCCACATGCGGGCTGATGCCGGGCATTTCGGTCATCACCACCACACCAGGCCCGGTGCCGGCGACATGAACCCGTTTTTCAATGCCGTCGTGGCGGAAATCCTGTTGCGAAAAATCGTCGAGCGGGTCGTCCTTGTTCAGATCCATCTTGCTTTCTCCAGAGAATTTCCCGTTATTGGAGGGCGGCGCGCGCCCGCTGGCGAGCGCACGGCCGGACCAGTTACAAGACGAATCGGTCATCACGCGTCCTCCCGTCCGTTCCGGCCCCATTCCGGTCACTCGCGGCGCTGGTCACGCCCTGCGGCCACCGGTGTAATGGGCGTCACATGCCTACACGCACCCAGACAGCCACGATCCTGATGGCCGGAATGCTCACAACCATGGTGGCCATCGTGGCCGGACGCATGGTGTTCGGTCTGGTCATGCCGGCCATGCTGCCGGCGCTGGGGTTGACCTATGCCCACGGCAGCCTGCTGGGCGCGGCGTCGGCACTGGGCTACCTTGTCGGCATTACCCCAGCGGGAACCTGCGCCAGCCGCTGCGGCGAAAAACGCGCAGTGGTCCTGGGGCTGGCCCTGAGTGCCCTGGCCCACGGCTGCCTGGCTGCGGCCAGTGCCTTCACACTGCTGCTGGCATTGATGTTTGCACTGGGCATCGGCACGGCGTTCACCTTCACACCACTGCTCGGCCTGCTCGGCGACATTTTTCCCGAACGGCGCGGCACCGTGCTCAGCGTGGCCGGCAGCGGTATCGGCCTGGGCATGCTGGCTGCGGGCGCCTGGGTGCCTTTGGTCGTGACGGCGGCAGTCGATGGCTGGCGCCTGACCTGGCTGGTACTGTCGGCGCTGTCGCTTATCACCCTGGTGGCGGTGCAGGCAGCACTGCCAGTGCGCTCGACGTCGGCTGGTGGTGGGCATCCGGTGGCGGCCTTCACCGGCTATGCCGCTGTCTGGCGTCATGCAGCGCTGCGCAACACCGCCTTGATGTACGGCGCACTGGGCGTGGCCTTTACAGCCAACAATTTGTTCAACTACAGCTATGCCGTCGAAAGCGGGCTGCCCCCCCCGCTGGCCGGCGGGCTGGTGGCGGCCGCCGGAATCATCTCCATCTTTGCAGGTCCGGCACTCGGCTACCTGTCAGACCGCATGGATCGTTCACTAATGCTGTATGGGGCTTTCCTGATCAGCGCCGCAGTCACTGGCCTGATCGTCACACTGCCCGTGACGCCTGCCTTTGCGGTGTTCTTCGTGGTCCTGGGACTGATCACTCTCGGGACCCCGGCGCTTGTCATTGCGCAGGCCACGTCGCAGGCGCAACAGGCACGGTTGCCGGGCGCTCTGGCCACCAGCTTTGTGACTTTCGCGTATGCGCTGGGCCAGCTCCTGGCACCGATCGTGATCGGTGTTGTGTCCACCGGGGCTGAGGGCTTTTTGCGCTGGGTATTTCTGGCCGAGTCCGTCCTTCTGGCACTGGCTGTGATGCCGGGCCTGCGAGCCCGGTCAGCCGCCGCTGCGCAATAACAGCACGCTCCTCGAAACACCGCCACAGGCGATTCAGCGGTGTGAGTACACGGGCTTGCGCTTGTCGACGAAGGCCTCCATGCCTTCCTTCTGGTCGTCCAGGGAGAAACACGCATGGTAGGCGCGGCGCTCGAACAGCGCGCCCTCGGCCAGGCTGGACTCAAACGCGCGGTTCACGCACTCCTTGACCAGCATCGTGACCGGCCGCGACATGGACGCGATCTTGTGCGCGGTGGCCAGTGCGTCGTCCAGCAGCTGCGCCACCGGCACCACGCGGGCAACCAGGCCGCTGCGCTGCGCCTCCTGGGCGTCCATCAGGCTGCCGGTCAGGCACATCTCCATCGCCCTGGCCTTACCGATGGCACGCGGCAGCCGCTGCGTGCCGCCACAACCGGGTGTGGTGCCAACCGTGATTTCCGGCTGGCCGAAGCGTGCGTTGTCGGCGGCGATGATGAAGTCGCACATCATCGCGATTTCACAGCCGCCGCCCAGAGCGTACCCGGCCACGGCGGCGATCACGGGCTTGCGGCAGCGCGGGATTCGCGACCAGTCCCCGGTGAATTCACGCGCGTGGACTTCGGAAAAGCTCCTGAGTCTGGACATTTCACCGATGTCCGCACCAGCAGCAAACGCCTTGTGGTCGCCGGTGATCAGGATGGCACCGATATCGTCGGCACTTTCAAATCCGTCCAGCGCCGCGTTAAGTTCGGGAATGAGCGCCATGCACAGGGCGTTCAGCACCTGAGGGCGGTTGAACCGGATCAGCCCCACAGGGCCGTGCTGTTCCACCAGGATGTGTTCATAGGACATGGTTGGGCGTTCCTGTACGTTCAGAGTTTCTGGCTCTGCATGAAGCGGTCATACGTCGCCTCGGTGAAGCGGAACCACAGGTTCTGGTCCGAACGGAAGGCGGCCAGGTCCTTGTAGACTTTGGCAAACGCAGGGTTCTTGGCGGAGGTTTCAGCATAGACGTCCTGCGCATGCTTCCAGGCAACGGTCATCACGTCCGTCGGGAAGGGCCGCAACTTCGCGCCCTGGGCGACCAGTTGCTTGAGTGCTGTCGGGTTTCGGCTGTCGTACTTGGCCTGCATTTCCAGGTGCGCCTGAGTTGCCGCCGCTTCGAGAACTGCCTTCAGTTCAGGCGCCAGGGCGCCCCAGGCCCTGGTGTTGCAGAAGAAGTCGATCTGGGCCGACCCTTCCCAGAAGCCGGGATAGTAGTAATGGGGCGCCACTTTCGCAAAGCCCAGCTTGAGGTCGTCGTAGGGCCCGACCCACTCGGCGGCGTCAATCGTTCCCTTTTCCAGTGCCGTGTAGATCTCACCACCTGGCAGGCTTTGCGGCACGACGCCCATGCGCAGCATGATCTGGCCCGCGAAGCCCGCAATGCGAAATTTCAGCCCTTTCATGTCGGCCACCGTATTGATCTGCTTCCTGAACCAGCCACCCATCTGAGCGCCGGTGTTTCCCCCGGGCATGCTGATGATGTTGTAACCCGCATAGAACTCGCGCATCAGTTTCAGGCCGTTGCCCTCGAACATCCAGGCATTCATCTGCCGGCTGTTCAGCCCGAACGGAATGGCGGTGCCCAGCGCAAACGTTTCGTCCTTGCCGAAGAAATAGTACGGCGCCGTGTGGGCCATCTCCACAGTGCCGCTCTGCACGGCATCCACCACACCAAACGGTGGCATCAGCTCACCGGCGGCGTGCGTCGAGATTTCAAAGCGGCCGCCGGTCAGCCGCTTGACATGAGATGCGAACGATTCGCTGGCGCCATACAGCGTGTCCAGTGACTTCGGGAAACTGGACGCGAGCCGCCAGCGTATCGCGGGCTGCGCGTGCACCGCTGGCGCCACGCCCGCGATCAAAGATGCGCCAAGACCAGTGGCAGCAATTGCTTGTCTTCTCTCCATGGGACCTCTCTTGGGTGATCAATGAACGAGCCCCTATTGGGACACGCCTGTCCCCTGTGCCCGGCATGAAATTACGGGCCGCGCAGCATGCACTGGCGTCAACCGGCGGGCCGTTCGAACAGCTCGTTCAGGGCGAGGCCGCTCAACTGCGGCCGGGGCGACAGCGTTCCCCCATCGCGCAGCGACTGCGCTGCGCCCAGCATCGCATCGAGCGCAACGCGCGCCAGATAAGCTCCCACGCTTACCCGCCGCACGCCGAGCCCGCGCAGCGCCGGCACATCAAACTGCGCGCCCGTGTGCAACAGCACATTGACCGGCCTGCAGACCGCGCCCACCACCTCGCGTACCTCGTCGCAGGTTGTCAGTCCCGGGGCATACAGCGCATGCGCGCCGGCCCTTTCGTAGGCCGACAGGCGCCATAGCGTGTCGTCCAGATCGGCGATACCCTCAAAGAAGTTGTCGCAGCGTGCGGTCACGACAAACGGGAAAGGCAGCCGCCGCGCCGCTTCCACCGCTGCCTGCACGCGCTCGGCCGCCAGCGTGCGGGAGTAGATGGTCCGGCCCTGCCGCGCCGACGCGTCTTCGATGGAGCACCCCACGGCGCCCGCTTCAGCCGCCAGCATGACGGCCCGGGCGGCGTGCTGCGGCGTTTCGCCGAAGCCGTCCTGCATGTCGGCGGTCACCGGCAGCCGGGTGGCGGCGCAGATTTCGGCGATGTTGCGCATGAGTGCCGCTTCGCTCATGTGCCGGTCGCGCACGCCCCCCATGAAAGCCGCCCCCGCACCGGTTGTGGCCAGCGCATCAAAGCCCGCATCTTCAAGCAGGCGCGCGCTGCCGCCGCACCAGGGGTTGGGCAGCAGGAACAGTTCGTCGCGGGCGTGCAGGTCGGCAAAGCGGGCCGCACGTGGGGTCGGGTCTGGCAGGGGATGTTGCATGGCAGGCCGCAGCATGCCCCAGCACGCACTACGGCACAAGCGGCATTTTGGGGCCGCATCGCATGCCTGACGCGCATGTTTGCCGGGCACAGAATGCGCCCCACGGCGCGCGGCGCACATCCAGAATGAAAGCTCCAGTTTCTGCTTTGAGGAGTGCCTGTGACAGTACGCGTGGAACGCTCAGGACGGGTGTTGACCGTCATCCTTTCGCGGCCCGAAGTGCGCAACGCCGTGGACCCCGACCATGCCGATGCGCTGCAGGAGGCCTTTCTGGCCTTCGACCGCGACGAGGACGCCGACGTGGCGGTTCTCTGGGGCGAAGGTGGCGCCTTCTGCGCCGGCGCGGATCTCAAAAGCCTGGCCCGACGCGGCATCGCCACACCCGAGAACCGGGCCACCCACCGGTCGCTCGAGTACCCCGACGACGGCAGCGCACCGCCACGCGGCCCGCTCGGGCCCACGCGACTGTTCCTGAACAAGCCCGTGATTGCCGCCATCGAAGGCCCGGCCGTCGCCGGTGGCATGGAGCTGGCACTGTGGGCCGACCTGCGCGTGATGGCCGAGGACGCCTACTTCGGCGTGTACTGCAGGCGCTGGGGGGTGCCCCTGTCCGACGGCGGCACCGTTCGCCTTCCGCGCATCGTCGGCCAGGGCCGCGCGCTGGAAATCATCATGACCGGGCGGGCCGTGCCGGCCGCAGAGGCGCTGCGCATCGGGCTGTGCGAGGAGGTGACGCCGCCGGGCGGCGCCCGTCAGGCCGCACAGTCGCTCGCCGAGCGCATCGCGGCATTTCCGCAGGTGTGCGTGCGTGCCGACCGCCGCTCGGTCTACCTGCAGCACAACCTGTCAGAGGCCGACGCGCTGCGCAGGGAATGGAACAACTGCTCAGGGGTGTTCAAGGCTGCCGGCGCTGCGGGGGTGGCCCGCTTTGCATCCGGCTCGGGCCGGCACGGAACTGCGGCATAGACGACACCAGCGCCGCAGCCGCCGAAAGCAGCAGCCCGGCACTGGACAGGCCCAGCACGGCCCCCAGAGACTGCCAGGCGTCGGCGGCCAGGCCAAAGGCCCATGAGCCGAACGCCTGGCCCAGCGCGAACACCAGCGAGAAGAGCATGAGCGCCTTGCCCCAGACTGGTGCGGGCAGGATCTGGCGCGTCAGCACTGCCATCGACGCAGGCCCGATGAACAGGGAGCCCCCCATCAGTGCCGCAGACAGGCACACCGTGACGATATCCGCCCGTACGGCAGGCAGCACCGCGGCCACACCGCAGGCCAGGCAACACAATGCCAGTGTGCGCTGAGCCTGCCAGGTGGCCAGTGCACGCTGCCAGATCCAGGCCGAGGCAAAAATGAAGATGCCCAGCACCATCCACATCGCTGCTCCGTGAAACCAGGGCATCTGCTGGGCCCGCATCCATGCAAAAACAAAGAAGATATAGCCGGTGTGGCTCGCAGCAAAGCCGAAGTAGGCCACCAGCGGCAACCAGGCCATGCGCAGATCCACCCGGGCATCGGCGGCTGCAAGGGATTGCGACACATCGCCGTCGCCCTTCGCCATGCCCAGCGGCAACGCCAGCAGCATCAGGCTGATGGCTGCCAGCGCCAGCCAGCCAAGCGGCCAGGCCCCCTCGCCCAACTGCTCGATCAGACCCGGGACCACCGCCGCCGTCAGCACCATGCCCAGACCCGCGCAGCCGAAAAACAGGCCCACGGCCACGCCCTTTCGGCGCGCATCGTCGCCGTAGATCTCGTTGACAAGTGCCCCACCTGTTGAGAACGACCAGGCCGCCCCCAGCCCCGACAACACCCGCAGCACCAGCAGCCAGGCAAAGCCGGCGGGCACCGCCATGAGTGGCAATGACAGCACCACCACCCAGATGCCGGCACGAAACAGTCGGCGCCCGCTCAAGCGGCGCAGCAGCAAAACGCCGGTGATGGTCCCCAGCACGTAGCCCAACGCATTGGCAGTGTTGATCCACGATGCCTGGTTGTAGCCCCAGTGCAGTTGCGACTGCATGGCCGGCATCAGCAACGAATAGCCGAAGCGGCCAATGCCGTGGCCGATGGCCACGCTCAACCCCAGCCACATCGCGCCCACAAGGCTGGTCTGGCGCTGCACGTCAGGCCTGTGCAACGACTTGCGGGGCCACGTCCACCGGCCCCGCGTGGGAGATCTGCAGCGTTTGTGCTGCGCATTCGCGCAGCCAGTCGGCGACGACGCTCACCTCTTCGCGCGCGGCCCCTTCACCCTGCACCAGCCAGTAGCCATACCCACTCACGACGGGTGGCCTGTCAGTGTCCACACGCACCAGCTGGCCGCCGGTCAGCGGGGCCGACAGCAGCTCCAGCCGGCCAAGCGCAACACCCTGCCCCGCGATCGCGGCCTGGATAAGCTGGTCATACTGGTTGAACAGCAGCAGACCCCGTGCATCATCTGGCGCCAACGCCCGCGCCGCCAGCCATTCGCTCCACCGAAGCCAGGGGTGCCGGCTGCGTGGTTCGTCAAATTCAATCAGCACCAGGCCGGACAGCCGCTGGGCAGTCATCGGGCCCATCAGTCGCAGCGACGGCGCCGCCACCGGGCCCACTGTTTCCATGAACAGCAGCTGTGCGCCGGCAGGTGCGCGTTCCTGCGGGCAGTACCGGATCGCCAGGTCAATGCCCTCCAGCGACAGGTCCACCATGCGGTTGTCGGCGGTGATGCGTACGTCAATGTCCGGGTGCCGGGCTCTGAACGCCGACAGGCGCGGCAAGAGCCACAGGCCGGCCATGCCGTTGCTGGCGCTCACCGACACCGGGCGGCGGGTGTTGGCGGAAACCGTCTTCACGAACTCCTGGAACTGCTCCATCACGTCATTGGACAGATCGAACAGTCGCTGGCCCGTCTCGGTGAATGCAATGCTGCGGTGACCGCGCTGCAGCAGCCGCACGCCGACGGATTCCTCAAGCGCCCTGATCTGCTTGCTCATGGCCGACTGGGTGATACACATGTCTTCGGCGCCGAGTGTGATGCTCATGCGTCTTCCAACCGCGACAAAGCGGCAAACCAGATCAAGGGGCGGCAATCGCAGGAGTGGGCTGGGCATGGCGCCCATTGGAATGCCTGCCTGCCACGGCATCAACGGAAATCCGGGGCGTCCTGACATCCCCGCCAGGAATGCGATGACCCGGCCAGGCCTTCGCATGCCCGGGACTCACGCCAATGCCGGTCAATTTTTCCATTGAACAGGTCGCGAAATCTGAATTCAATGCCTACCGTGCGCGGGCCCGCAGCCCGCCGCTGAAGCCCTTCACCGTTCCGACATCTTTTCTGGACTGACAACAATGAGCAAGAACAAGCTTGAATTCTGGTTTGATTTTGGCAGCAACTACAGCTACATCGCCGCCTTGCGGATCGAAGCCCTGGCGCGCAAGGCAGGCGTTGACGTGCTGTGGCGCCCATTCATGCTGGGGCCCATATTTGCCTCTTTCGGCTGGACCAGCTCGCCATTCGTACTGCAGAAGGAAAAGGGCGATTACGTCGCCCGCGACATGGTGCGCCTGTGCGAGAAATACGGCATTGACTGGACGCCACCCACCACCTTTCCGCGCAACGCCGTCTACCCCATGCGCGTTGCCGCGGCCCACGAGGACGCCGCCTGGGTGCCGGAATACTGCCGGCGTTTCATGACGATGAATTTCGCGCAGGACCGTGACATCAACTCGATCGAAGCTGCGACCGAAGTGCTGCGCGAGCTGGGCGAGGACGCCGGTGCCATCGTTGCCCAGGCCCAGACCGACGAAGGCAAGGCAAGGCTGCGCGCACGCGGTGAGGAGGCCCAGCGCCGGCGGATCTTTGGTGCGCCGATGCTGTTTGCCGGCCAGGAAATGTTCTGGGGCAATGACCGGCTGGAAGACGCCATCGCCTGGGCGGCCGGCGGAAAGTAGGTCGCGACAACCGCTACCAGGAGCTTCCATGTCCACTCTCCGCGCGGCGTTCCAGTACATGCGGCCCCAGGCTGAACCACCCTACTGCGTGATGTATCCGCGCGACGACGGCGGGCCGGCGCAAAACTGCAGTTACGACGCCGTGGCCATGGAGGTGACGGACGCGCGACGCCTGGCCTTCGCCCCGGCGCTGGACGACGCGGGCTTCGAACTGCACGACGCACCGACGTCCACGCGCGATCTGCTGGACGACAGCGAGGTACGCGCCCGGTATTACCCGGAGCTGCAGGAGCTGGCGTTACTGGCCACCGGCGGCACCGAGGCCATCGTCTTCGACCACCAGGTGCGGCGGCGTGAAGCCGACCGGCGCTCGCTCACCTACGGCCGCCACGGCTCGGGCTTCGTCGGACCGGTGGGCCGCGTGCACAACGACTACACGTACGCGTCCGGGCCGCGTCGCCTGGCGCTGGTGTTGCGCGGGCGGCTGCCCGAGGCGGACGGCCGTCGCTACTGCATCATCAACGCCTGGCGGCCGGTCGGCCACGCCGTGGTGGACACACCACTGGGTTTGTGCGATGCGCGCTCGGTGAGCCACGAGGACCTGGTGGCCACCGAGCTGCGCTACCCCGACCGCACGGGCGAGGCCTTTCAGGTGTTGTACCGGTCAACGCACCGCTGGTCTTACTTTGACCGGCTCGCTCCGCACGAGGCCGTGGTTTTCAAGCAGTACGACAGCGCACTCAACGTGGCCCGCTTCACACCGCACGCGGCATTTGACCTGCCCGACATACCACCCGGCGCGCCGCTGCGCACCAGCATCGAGGCCCGGGTGCTCGTGCTGTTCTGATCCGCAGGCAGTCAACGCGCCGGGCGGCCGTAGACCGCAACGAGCGATGCCTTGGCCAGCACATTGGCGAGCAGCAGGTAGCCCGCCAGGGCGGGCGTGGCATCCTGCGGCAGACCGAGCCGCTCGGTCTTCAGGGCGTACACCGTGAACACATAGCGGTGGGGCCGGGCACCTGGCGGCGGGCACAGGCCACCCCAGGCGGCTTGCCCATAGTCGTTGCGGATCTGGCTGGCCCCCGGGGGCAGAAGGGCGCCGCCGGCCTGCCCTGCGCCGGGCTTCAGTTCATGGACGGTGGCCGGCACATCCACCAGCACCCAATGCCACCAGCCGCTGCCGCTGGGCGCGTCCGGGTCGTACACCGTGACCGCGAAGCTGCGCGTGTGCGCGGGCGCACCCGTCCAGCGCAGCGCCGGTGATTCGTTGGCCCCTGCACAGCCGAAGCCGCGCGCCTCGAAGCGGCTGTCGATCACGCCGCCCGCTGGAATGTCCGGGCTGGACAGCTCCATTGCGGCGACGCCCGATACGCCTGCAACCAGCAAAAAACCTGTGGCGGCCAGCATGCCGCCGCGCCTGATCCATCGCGTCACGGTCGAACTCCTTTCCTGGATCGGTGTTTCAACGGCATTCGAGTATTCCGTTTCGCAAGGCGGGGATGGTTTTATCGCGCTGAAGCACGCATGCCGACAGTTCGCGCACCGCCCGCGCGGTTGAAAGCACAGTGACGCCCACTCACATCGCATGACGACAATTCATCTGAACCGGCGCCAAAGATCATGCCGTCGCAGAGGTCATGCGGACCCAGAATTCAGGCACTGCCATGAACAAACCTGACGACCGCGCCATGCCAGACTTCACCATCGTGGTGCTGCAGGACTCCTACGCGTCCGGTGTGACGGGGGCCGTCGACCTGCTGGCGGCCGCGCGCGACCTTGCACGCACTGCGGGCGCCCCCATCCCATCGTGGCGGCTGGCGTCACCGCAGGGCGGCACCGTCCGGCTGGACATCGGGTTCCATGTCGAAACCGAGCCACTCGCCCCGGGTGACGGGCCGGACCGGTCCACCTGGATCTTTCCCGCGATCACCGCCGCCTGCCAGGCCGAGCTGGCTGTCCGGCTGGCGCAGGACGAATGCCGGCAGGTTGCGGCGCTGATCCGCGGCCACCTGGACCGCGGTGGTGCTGTGGCCGCCTGTGCTTCGTCCGTCTTCCTGCTGCAGCTGGCCGATGCGCTGGCCAACCGGCGCGTGACCACAGCCTGGTGGCTGGCCGACGCGCTGGAACAGGCGGCACCCGGCGCCTGCGTGGACGCCCAGCGGCCCATGTGCATCGACGGCCCGCTCACCACCTGCGGCCCGGTGTTCGCGCAGACCGATCTCATGCTGGACCTGGTGGGCCGGCTGTGCGGTCCGGCCGTCGCCCGCCAGCTGTCGCTGCTGTGGCTGCGCAGCGCGCAGGCAGCCCACCCCGGCGCCGACCTGCTGCGCCAGGTCGAGGCCCGCGACGACATGGTGGCACGCATCGTCAACGCCGTGGAGCAGCGCCTGCCCGACACGCCCAGTGTGGCGGACCTGGCCAGCGAGCTGGCCATGTCCGAACGCACGCTGTCGCGTCACGTGCGCCGCGTCACAGGCAAATCGACCCATGCCCTGGTGCAGGACGTGCGCCTGCGCCGCGCGCGCTCGCTGCTGGAACGCAGCCGCATGTCGATCGACCAGATCGCCGCGGCCGTCGGCTACAGCGACTCGACCGCACTGCGCCGCCTGATGAAGCGCATGACCGGCGCGCAGCCCAGCCGTTACCGCGCCGCCTGCCTGCCGGCCTGACCCGCCCCCGAAGGACCCCGCCATGATCCCCTGCCAGACCTTGCACGTTGAACGCACCGGCCACTGTGTCCATATCCGGCTGAACCGCCCCAACGAGGCCAACGCGGTCAACCGGCTCATGGCCGCCGAGCTGGCCCGCACGGCCCATGCCTGCGAGGCCGACCCGCAGGTGCGTGCCGTGGTGCTGACCGGCACCGGCCGCTTCTTCTGCGCGGGCGGCGACATCCAGGCGATGGCGTCGCACGGCAATGCCGTGGCGTCCGAAATCAAGCTGCTGGTTGAAGACTTCCACCAGGCGATTTCATCGTTTGCGCGCATGCAGGCACCGCTCATCACGGCGGTCAACGGGCCGGCTGCCGGTGCCGGCCTGAGCCTGGCCATCGCCGGGGACCTGGTGATCGCCGCCGAGGGCGCCACGTTCACCAGCGCCTACACCGCGGTGGGACTCAGCCCCGACGGCAGCTCCACTTATTACCTGCCGCGCCTCATCGGGCTGCGCCGCACGCAGGAGCTCATGCTGACCAACCGGCGGCTGTCGGCCGACGAAGCGGTGCAGTGGGGCCTGGCCACCGAGGCGGTCGCCTCCGACCGCCTGCTGCCCCGCGCGCACGCGCTGGCCGACGCACTGTGCAACGGGTCTGTGGCGTCGCACGGCCATGTGAAAAGGCTGCTGCTGGGTACGTTCGACAACGGCCTGGAAACGCAGATGGCCCTGGAGGCCCGCGCGATTGCCGCGGCGGTCGGCTCCGACGACGGACGTGAAGGCGTCAGCGCCTTCCTGGGCAAACGCAAACCGAAGTTCAGCCCCTGAGCGCACACCTGCGACCGCAACCATGTCCCACACCGGAGAAACCCCTGCGCCTGGCGGCCAACCGCAAGCCGCCACCATCACGATCGCCGAATGGACCGCCATGCAGGCACGCGACCGCGCGCCGGTGTTGCTGGACATGCGAGCGCCGCATGACTTCCAGGCGAGCGAATGGCTGCTCGCGGGCGCCCGCCGGCTGGACCCGCGCGAAACGCCGGACACGGATGCCGCCCGCGGTCTGGCGGGACCGGTCGTCGTTGTCGCGTCGGATGCCGAAGCGGGTGCCGGCCTGTGCGAACGGTTGCGCCTGCACGGTTGCGCGGCCCGGGCCCTGGCCGGCCCCGGCGCGACGCTGCAGGCAGCCGTTCAGGCCCGCGCACAACCGTCCACACAGCCCGTCTTGCGCCTGCTGCGCAAGCGCCCTGACCTGGGCGTCGATGGCCTGTCGCCAAGCCGGTGGATCACGCGAAGCCGGCCCAAGGTCGACCGCATCGCCTGCGCCTGGCTGATCCGCCGCTTCATCGACCCCGACGCCAGCATCCGCTTCGTAGCGCGCGAGCAGGCACTCGCCGTGGCGCAGGCCGAAGGCGCCGTGGCGTTTGACGTCTATGGAGGTCCGATCACGCACCAGTGGGAGCGCTGCAGCTTCGACGCGCTGCTGCAGGCCTTCGGGCTGGACGACCCGGTGCTGACCGCCATGGCCCGCATCGTGCGCGCGGCAGACACCACGCGGCTGTCCGTCGCGCCGCAGGCAGCCGGCCTGCTGGCCGTGTCGCTGGGCCTGTCACAACACCATGACGGTGACGACGACGGCATGCTGCGCAGCGCGTCGGCCCTGTATGACGGCCTGTACGCATGGTGCGTGGCCGGCAGCCCCATGCGGCACGACTGGCGTGAACATGTCGTGCACAGCGCCGCGGCCGGCATGGCCTGACCGCCACGCCCGTGACCCGCGCCTCACATGAATTTTTGGAATGCTGGACCACACCAGATTTCTTATGACAGATTGCCCGGCTTGCCCGACCATGAAACCCTGTCGATGCAGAAAGCGCACATGAAATTCCTGCCAGACCGCCTTCGCCGCCGCGACCTGCTGCTTGCCGGCGCCGCATTCGGTGTCGGCCCATCCCGCGCGCAGCAGCCCGCGGCGGGTCCGCGGCTGGACCGCGACCGCCTGCAGCAACTGCAGGCCAGGCTGGCGGCCAACCCGCATGTGCGCGCATTCCTGATCGAGCGGGGCGATGACGGCTACAGCTACTACCGGGCAGACACCCAGCCGGCCACCGCGCTGAACATCGCCTCGGTCACCAAGTCGGTGGTGGCGCTGCTGGTGGGCGCGGCGATCGGGCGCGGGCACCTCCAGGACGTGAACGAACCGCTGGCGTCCTTCTTTCCCGAACACGCGGGCGGTCCCCACGCGGCCAACCTGTCGCGCGTCACGCTGGCACACCTGCTGAGCCTGGCGTCCGGGTTCGACCACCAGGGCCTGAACGAGCTGACCGACTACACCGATTTCCAGCAGCGGTTCCATGCCCCCGGGCTGATGCAGCATGCGCTGTCGCGCCAACTGACTGAAGCGCCGGGACGTCGCTTCTACTACAGCAATCTGGACGCCCACCTCGTGACGCTGGCGCTTGCCCGCAGGCTGCCGGTGCCCGTGCACGATTTCGCCCGCGACGTGCTGTTCGCACCGCTGGGCATCACCGCAGTCACCTGGCCGACCGGCCATGACGGTGGCGTCAATGGAGCCGCCGAGCTGCGCCTGAGCGCGCCCGACCTGCTTCGCATCGGCCGCCTGGTACGCCAGCAGGGCCAGTGGCAGGGGCGCCAGCTGATCCCGGCAGCTTATCTGCAGGCCGCCACCCGGCGGCAGGTCGGCACCGACCTGCCGCCGCGCGGGCGCGCGGATCTGTGGGGTTACGGCTACCTGTGGTGGCTGGCCTCCACGCCGGGCGATGACCTGCCCGCCTACTATGCCGCCGGGTATGGCGGCCAGTTCCTGTATGTTGTGCCAGACTTGCAGCTGGTCATCGCGGCGATCACCGAGCAGGTGTCACGCGAAGTGGCCGGCCGCACCGCAGCGCTGATACGCGACATCGCGCTGCCGGCCGTACGCTGACCCGCCCCCTGCACTGCTTGACGATAGAGGCTCCCGATCATGCTGTCCCACGTGTTTGTTGGCGTCCGGGATTTCCCCCGCGCCCTGCAGTTCTACCGTGCGCTGTTCGCAGTGCTCCAGGTGCGCGAACGTTTCTGCGAACCCGCCAGGCCCTGGGCCGGCTGGCAGTCGGAGCCCGGGCCGCGGCCGCTGTTCCTGATCGGCGCGCCGTATGACGGCCACGCGCATGCGGCCGGCAACGGCCAGATGACCGCATTTCTTGCCCCCACCCGCGAGACGGTCGACCAGGCCCACGCCGCTGCGCTGGCCCACGGCGGCGTGTCCGAAGGCGCACCGGGTCTTCGGCCCGAATACCACGCCAACTACTACGGAGCCTACTTCCGCGACCCCGACGGCAACAAGCTCTGTGTGGCCTGCCACACGCCCCCCCACTGAGGAGCCCAGCGCACCATGTCGAAATTCCCTGTGTCCCTGGTTGCCGCCGACGCGGCGCCGCGCACCGTCCGTTCCAACTACCCGGAGCCCTTCGCCTCGGCCATGGCCGGCCGGATCAAGCGGCCGCTGGGCGATGCCTTCGGCCTGAAGTCCTTTGGCGTGAACCTGACGGTGCTGCAGCCGGGCGCAGTATCGTCGGTGCGGCATGCGCACACGCGGCAGGACGAGTTCATCTACATCCTGCAGGGCACGCCCACGCTGCACACCGACAGCGGCATGACCGTTCTGGCGCCCGGCAGCTGCGCCGGGTTCCGCGCGGGCAGCGGCGACGCGCACCGGCTGCTCAATACGTCGGACGAGCCCGTGGTCTACCTCGAAATGGGCGACCGCACACCCGGGGATGAAGCCAGCTATCCCGATGACGATCTGGTGGCCCGGCTGGTCGAGGGCAAGTGGCAGTTCTTCCACAAGGACGGTACGCCCTACGCCTGACGCCGGCCGGGAGCGGCCGGCGTGGCGCATCAGGGCATGAGCACCGTCGCGCCGATGGTGCCGCGGCTTTCCAGGCTGCGGTGCGCAAGCGCCGCTTCGGCCAGCGAGAAAGTCAGACCGAGGTTGACGCGGACCTTGCCGGCCGCCATGACCTCAAAAACCGCCGCCGCTGCCTGCTCCAGGTCGGCACGCGGGCCGATGTAGTCGCCCAGCACCGGACGCGTGACGTACAGCGATCCGCGCGCAGCCAGCTGGCCCACGCTGAACGGGTCCACCGCACCAGAAGCATTGCCAAAGCTCACCATCATGCCGAAGCGCTGCAGGCATTGCAGTGAGCCGTCCCAGGTGGTCTTGCCGACCGAGTCGAACACCACCGGCACCCCCTCGCCCTGCGTGATCTCCCTGACCCGCTGCGCAAAGTTCTCGCGGGTATACACAATGACGTGTTCGCAGCCGTTGGCGAGCGCCGCCTCGGCCTTGGCATCGCTGCTGACCGTGCCGATGACCTTCACGCCCAGGGCGCGCAACCATTGCGATGCGATCAGGCCCACGCCACCGGCGGCGGCATGCCACAGCACCGTGTCGCCGGCCTTCACCCTGAACGTGCGGTGGATCAGCGAATACACCGTCATCCCCTGCAGCAAAGTTGCAGCCGCGTCGGTGTCCGCCACCGTATCGGGCAGCGGCACCAGCAGGTTCGCCGCGACCACGCGGCGCTCGGCGTACGAGCCCGGTGGGCCGCCGGCATACGCCACGCGGTCGCCCGGCTTCACATGCGTGACGCCCGCACCCACCTGTTCGACGATACCTGCGGCCTCGACGCCCAGGCCCGAGGGCAATGGCAGCGGGTACAGGCCGGCCCGGTGGTAGGTGTCGATGTAGTTCACACCGATCGCGGTGTGCCGAACCACGGCACTGCCTGCGGCCGGCTCGCCCACCTCCACCGGCTCCAGCCGCAGGACGTCGGGGCCGCCGGTCTGATGGAATCGGATGGCTCGGCTCATGCTCAGACCTCCCCTGCCGCTTCGATGTCCTTCAGGTGCTGGCGAAACCCGTACCCGGAGTTGGCGGCACGCTTGACCAGGTAGTCGGCAAAGCGGCTTTGCGTGCGGTAGCTGCGGCCCTCGCGCATGGCCTTGAGCTGGCGTGCCTCGGTTTCGCGGTAGGCGGTCGCGGCCTCGACAATCTGGCCCAGGTGGTCCGCCGGCAGGAACAGCACTCCGTTGGCCTCGGCGACCACGATGTCGCTGGCGGTGATTGCATGCTGGCCGACATTGGCGCGCTGGAACATGTCAGGCGGCCTCACGTGCAGACGCTGCGGACCCGAGGGGCACGAACCCATGCTGAACACCGGGAAGCCGATCTCGCGAAGTTCCTTCGCATCCCGGTGCAGGCCCCAGATCACAAAACCCGCGATGCCGGCAGCCTTGGCTTCCAGCAGCACGATGTCACCAATGCAGGCTTCATCGGTGCGGCCACCGTTGTCGATCACCACCACATCACCGGGTTGCGCCTGTTCGAACGCTTCGAAGAACGCATCAATGCTGCCCACGTGCCGCACTGGCAGCGCCCGGCCCCGACATTCCATTCCCGGTGTGATTGCCCTGATGTCGCTCGGCGCAAAGCGGATCGGCAATCCGAGGCGCAGGCACCCGTCGGCGAGATGGGGTCCGCTCAGGCCCTGGAGTTGTTGCATCAACGACGCATTCATTGTGTGGTTCCTCAAGGTTGAAAGAGCGCAGAAGATACTGCTGCTGCACACCCTGTGGGATGACTTCTCCGGACGCTGCCGGCGAGGTGGCGGAATGCGTTCAGCGCGGCGCCATGCGCTGTTCTCGGATAAACACCGGCAGGTCCATTGTGGGTGGCCGTAGCCCCGCGTCGTACAGCATGCCGGCGACGTAGCCGCGGTGGTAGGTGCCGTGGTTGGCGACATGCAGCAGCATTTGCCGGGCAGTCATGCGGCCGGTGCTGCCGTCCACAAAATCAAAATCCATGGGAACGTCGGCATGCTGCGCGGACAGGTCCTGCGCGAAGGCAACGTACCAGCAGTCCAGCTGCTGCTGCCGCGAGCGCAGCGCCTGGAAGTCCGGCAGCGGCTCAAGATTGCGTGTGGTGAGGCCGTGACGATAGCCCCCCAGGTGGGCCTTCCAGATCAGGCCCACGGCAAGGATGTGGACCAGCACGCCGCGGATTCCGTCGGCACGGCCGGGGCGCGGCTGGTTGATGACGGCTTCCCCGAGTGCAGCCAGCGACTCGTACAGGCGGTCGTCGGCCCAGGCCGTGTAGCGCAGCAGCAGTCCGGCGGATTCGCCGGCGCTCATGGCTGCAACGCCGCCGACACGGCCAGTGCCAGCAGGGACAACGCCATCGCGATGTTGAACACCCGCAGTCGCCCGGGCGAGTGCAGGTAGCGTCCGATGGCGACGCCGAACAGCGTCCACACAGAGATGAGCGGCAGCGATATGGCCAGCCCGACCAGGGACACCAGGAACGCCGCCATCAGCGGTGCCATGCCTGCGGGCTTGTACAGCGTGGCGATGGTGATGGCTTTCATCCACGACTTGGGGTTCATGAGCTGGAATGCCGCCGCCTCCACGAACGTCAACGGCCGGCCACGCCCCCGCGATTGCGCCATGCCCGCCCCGGCCAGCGTCCAGGCCAGATACACCAGGTAGATCGCACCCACGTACCTCAGAAGCCGTTGCAGGTCCGGCACCTGCATGAACACCGCGCCCAGCCCCAGGCAGACCAGCACGGTGAGCAGGAACACGCCCAGCGACACGCCCAGCAGGTGCGGCAGTGTCCGGCGGTATCCGAAATTGGCACCCGAGGTAGCCAGCATCACGTTGTTGGGCCCGGGCGTGCCCGTCATCAGCAGGCAGTACGTCGCCAGCGGCAGGAGTCCGTCAAGCACCGGCGGCCGACCAGTCGATTTCGGCACTGCCGGATTCGCACAGCGCGTCCAGCAACCGCTCCACCACCGGCGCGCCGCGCAGCGGGGCATGGCCGGCCACGGTCTCGATGGCGATCCGCAGGTCCTTGCGCATCAGGCGGGCCCGAAACCCCGGCGTGAACTCCGAGCGGATGATGCGGGCGCCGTCCTTTTCCAGCACGAAGCTGCGCGCGGTCCCGTTGAGCAGCACCTGGCGCATGACTTCCGGGTCCACGCCCTGTGAACGCGCCAGCGCAATCGCATCCGACACGCCGAGCAGCGCACCGGCGGCCGCCACCTGGTTGCAGGCCTTCACCGTCTGGCCCGCGCCGCTGTCGCCGACATGCGTCACCGACCGGCAGAACGCGCCGAGCACATCGCGCACCGCGTCGACGGCGGGCGCCGGGCCACCGGCCATGCAGGCCAGCGTGCCGGCTTCCGCCCCGATCTGGCCGCCACTGATGGGGCCGTCCAGGTAGGTGATGCCGCGCTCGGCCAGATGGCGGGCGAATGCACGCGCCGACGTCGCGGCAATGGTGCTGGTGTCAACCACCACGCTGCCGCTGCGCAGGCTGCCGGCCAGCCCGTCGGGGCCAAACAGCACCGCATCGACCGCCGCCGCATCGGTCAGGCACAGAATCACCAGCCGGCACGTGTGGCCGAGCGCAGCCGGCGTGTCCGCCCGTTGTGCACCGGCTTCGACCAGCGGTGCGGCGGCTTCATCGCGGCGTGCATACACCGCCAGCTTCCAGTGCCGGGTCAGCAGCCACCGGGCCATGGGGGCGCCCATCACGCCCAGTCCAACAAAGCCGACGCCATCGTTCCGATTGAACGGTTCCATTTCTTCTCCTGTCATTTGAAAGATTCCTGCACGGCTTCGCGCAGCGCGCGCCACAGTGCCTCGTCGTCGACCCGGTAGCGCTGCGTCATCAGCACCAGGGCCAGCGACCGTGCTGGCGAGATCAGCCAGCGCGTGCCGGCCAGGCCACCCCATTGAAGGTCCCCGGCGGCACCGGCGCCATCCCAGCCCTGTGGCTGCACTGTGACCGAGCCGGCAAAGCTGTGACCGCGCCCGGTCATCACGGCAGCTCCGGGAAAGCCGATCCACAGCCCCGGCGGAAGCTGGTTGTCCATGACCATCGACAGCGAGCGCCGCTGCAGCAGCGGGGCGCCCCCGACCTGCAAGGCTCCCAGCAGCTTTGCGAAATCGCCCAGCGATGACACCAGGCCGCCGCCTGCGTTCAGCCGGGGCGCTGCGCACCGGTAGGCGCCTTCGTATGGAATGTGGTCCGCCCGCCGCAGCGAGGGCGCACCCGCGGCCCCGTCGGCTTCGTAAAGCGCGGTGAGGCGGCAGGGGCTGGCCGGCGGCACGTGGAAGAAGGTGTCGTGCATGCCCAGCGGCTGCAGCACCTGCTGCCGCAGGTAACCGTCCAGCCGCAAGCCGCTGAGTACCTCGATGAGACGGCCCAGCACATCGGTGGCGACCGAATAATTCCAGGCCGTGCCGGGCTGGAACTGCAGCGGCAGCTGCGACAGCGCCTGGACCATGCCGGCCAGATTGATCGACGGGTCGCTGATGCGGGCGGCGGCATAGGCGCCCGCCAGCGGCGGCTGCCCGAGGAAGGCGTAGGTGAAGCCGGCCGTGTGGGTCAGCAGGTGACGCACCCGCACCGGCCGTGCCGGCTCGGTGTCGTCCAGCGATGTGCTGCCGGGCCGCAAGGCCCGCAGCCGTGCGAGCTCGGGCAGGTAGGCCCCAATGGGATCGTCCAGGCCCAGAAGGCCGCGCTCGACCAGCTGCAACACTGCGCAGCTGGTGACCAGCTTGGTGTTGGAGAAGGTGCGAAAGAGATGATGCGGCGCCAGGCGTTCGCCCGCCTCACGGTCGGCAAAGCCCAGCCAGTTTTGCGCCACCACGCGGCCATCGCGGACGACGGCGTAGGCGATGCCCGGCACCTCCCCGCTTGACACGAGAGGCTGGAGCATTTCATCGACCTGTCGCAGTTTCACTGCCTTACCACCTGTGCGCCCATACGGTTGCAATGTGGCAGGAACGCGCGGCGGCGCCCGAGTGTCGCGCCGGCGGCGCGCGGGCCGACAGTCGTGCGGCCATCGGCCGTCAGCCGCTATTTGCGCCGGTCGATCTGCTCCAGATAGCCCGCCAGGTGGCGGTCCCACAGTTGCGGGGACCGCACGATCTGGTGATCATTGCGCAGCGGGCCGTGCGTCACCACGTGCAAGGCCGCCTTGCCTCCGGCGTCGGTGAACTGTTTCAGCATGACTTCGGGGTAACCCGACGGATAGAACGGATCGCGCTCGCCATAGAGCCAGAGCGTGGGCTGGGTGAACCGCGCTGCCTGCGCCAGCGCACGCGCGTTGATTTCGTCCTTGAGCTCGCAGGCGCGGCCCGCCCAGCCTCCGACGAAATTCACGGCCCCACGATAGACGTCCGGGTGCCGCGCGGCATGCATCAACCCCAGCATGCCGCCTCTGGACTGTCCCCCCACCAGCAGGCGTGCCGGATCGACCAGCGGATCGCGCGCCAGGTGGTCCCGCGCCGCCTCCATGTCGGCCAGCGCGCGCTGCAGCCCGCTGTCGGCGACCTCCAGGCTGCAGGCGTACCTGGCCCGTGCGGAATCCCAGCCTTCGGCGTAACTGCCGCCCGACTGGCCCCGACCCCGGCGCATCAGGATGGCCACCATCCAGCCCCGGGCGTTCAGGAATGCGGACAGTTCGGGATAGGTCGACGTGAACCGGACCTCGCGCGGATCGTTGCCGTTGCCGACCGACCCATGCGTGAACAGCAGGGTGGGCAACGGGCCAGGCCCCGCCGGCTTGCGGTACACCAGTTCCAGCGTAACCGGCTGGCCGTTCTCGACGAACGGCGTCGGTATCTGGGCGGACCCTGCGTCCTGTGCCCACGCCGGGCCGCCGGCAACCAGCACGGCGCCTGCGGCCAGTTTCAGCAGTGCCCTTCGTTGCGTATCCATGCAATGCAAGACCTTTCCTTTCAAAGCGGCAACGGCCGCGATCCGCACTCATTGAACCATTGCCGCACGACGGCGTCAGGCGCCGGCGCCGACCAGATACGGGACGCAGCGGACAGGCGCGGTGGTCCGGCTCGCCGCCCGCGCAGGCCGTGCGCGACCGGGGCACAATTTGGCCATGGTCGATTTCACAATAGTCATCCTGAACGGCGCCTACGGCAGCGCGGTTGCCGCAACGCTGGACATGCTGGGCGCAGCCCAGTCGATGGCGCCCCGCCATGGCGCACCCCAGCCACGCTGGCGCGTGTGCTCACCGTCCGGCGGCATGGTGCAGCTGCAGTCGGGCCTGCAATTGCGCACGGAACGCCTGGCCGCGAACAGCGCCACGGACCGTTCGACCTGGGTCATCCCGGGCCTGGCGTTCCAGACGCACAGCGATGTCGCCAGGGGCGCGCAGCGACCTGACGTCATCCAGACCGCCCGTGCGGTGGCAGCCCATCTGGACCGGCAGGGTGCCGTTGCCGCCTGCTGCTCGGCAGTGTTCCTGCTGCAGCAGGCCGGCGTGCTGCGGGACAGGCGCGTCACCACCAGCTGGTGGCTGGCGCCGCTGCTGCAGGAACTGGAGCCCGCCTGCCACGTCGATGCCGAAGCCATGGTGTGCGTGGACGGACCGGTCATCACGGCCGGCGCTGCGTTCGCGCAAACCGACCTGATGCTGCAGCTCATCCGCACCCACTGCGGTGATGCGCTCACCGATGCGCTGCGGCGCTTCCTGCTGATCGACGCGCGCCAGGCGCAGGGGAGCTATGTCATTCCTGAAGTCATGACCAACGGCGATGCCCTCGTGTCGAGGCTGGTCGCGCGGATCGAAAGCAGTCTGCCGCAGCCCCCGGGCGTGGCCCAGCTGGCCGAGGAGTTCTGCGTGTCCCAGCGCACGCTGGCACGCAAGGTACAGCGCGCCACAGGGCGCTCCACCGCGGCCCTGATCCAGAACGTGAAGCTGCGCGCGGCGCGCAAGCTGCTGGAGCAAAGCCGCTATTCGGTCGAATACATCGCTACGGCTGTGGGCTACAGCGACGCCACGGCGCTGCGGCGCCTCATGAAAAAGGTGACCGGATCGAACCCCAGCGGCTATCGCCCGCGCACCGGCTCACCGGCGCGCAGCGGCATGGACACGTCCCGCCACACCGGTGCCTGAAGCGGCGACGTCACT